>NZ_JANSIA010000090.1:0-12678 GCF_047461835.1 Synechococcus sp. R60.1
GTGGTGACTTCAAAGATGGCTTCCTGAGTCTCAGGCCGGATGGCTTTGAGGTTGTGCTTGAATTTCACCTGGATCCCGCGGCGCTCCACCACCTTCTCCAGGGCGGCGCTGTATTCGGGCACCGCGAAGAGGGTAGGGGTGGCGGTGCAGAAGATAACTTTGGTGTTGACGCCAACGCCGCTTTTGCTCTTGAAAACGTCGTCGGCCATGTACATGATTTTTTGGGGCGCGCCGCCGCACTTGATGGGAGTGGCAGGGTAGGTGAAGATGGCCGTGCCCCCCTGGAAGTTGCGGATGGTCTCCCAGGTGTAGGGGGCGTAGTCTTTGGAGTAGTTGCTGGTCACGCCGCCCTTGCCCAGCGCCTCCGGCAAGCCCTCGATCAGGTGCCAGTCAATTTGGATGCCGGGGGCCATGATGAGGTAGTCGTATTCGATAACTTGGCCATCCTCGGTGATGACGCGGTTGTGATCCGGATCCAGCTCGGTTACTCGCGCCTGGATCCACTTGGCTCCCCTGGGGATCACGGTTTTTTCATCGCGCACAAACTTGGCCAGCGGCGCAATACCCCCACCCACCAACGTCCAGCCGGGCTGGTAGTAATGCTTGTCGGATGGCTCGATGATGGCAATGTCGAGGTTGCGCTGGCGCTCCAGCAACTGGGCTGCTGCGCTGATGCCGGCTGCCCCTCCCCCGACGACGACAATCTGATGGCGGAGAACCGCCGCGGACCCCTTCGATCCGATCCCTTGCACCTCAGAGCGCGCGCCGTTTTGCGGCACTGCTGCTGACTGCGCCTGGAATTCCCTTGGCTTTGTAGTCAGTACCACGATAACTCCCTCTAAAACTCAAAACGGAAACAAAAAAAAAAGAGACCGATAGACCCGTCGGCCATATTAAAAACAGCAAGAGAGCCAACCAACCCATCCAAGAGCCCGGACAGGTCAGCTAGCATGGGAGGCCGAAGCACTTCGGCTCCCCACAAGCTCTAGCTAGTCATACTACCTAATAAGAATATATTCATCCTTTCTATCTATCTGTCGAGAATTTTCAGCAAATCTTAGCCGCCTCCTTAAACGTTGTTGACGCTTGCCTTAGCAAGAGCTGCTCGGGGAGCGTTTTACTGGGAAGGGCAGGCGGCATCCGCTAGGCTGTCAGATGGAGGAAGGTCGGCAGCTCGTCCTGCCGTTGTGTTGTTGTAACTCAAGATTCCGAACATGGCCAAACCTTCATCCCCTGAGCTGCTCCCGGCCCTTGCCTGGCATGCCCTGCCGGAGGAGCAAGCCATCCAGCAGCTCCTCGGAGAGGAGCTCTCTTTGCCGACGCTGTTGGAAAAAGGCCTCTCCCAGGCGGAAGTGGAGCGGCGGCAGAAGCAGTATGGCCCCAATGAGCTGAAGGCCAAGGCAGCTACCCCCGCATGGGTCAAGTTTCTGCAGCAGTTTAACCAGTCGCTGCTCTACATCCTGATGGTGGCCGGGGCGATCAAGGCGTTCCTAGGCTCCTGGCGCAACGCCATCGTAATCTGGGCGGTGGTGGTGATCAACGCTCTCATCAGCTACATCCAAGAGTCCAAGGCGGAGGAGGCGATTGCCGCCCTGGCCAAGTCGGTGGTGACGGAAGTAACGGTGATGCGGGAGGGGCAGAAAGTGCGGGTGCCCTCGCGGGAGCTGGTGCCGGGGGATGTGGTGCTCTTGAGCTCGGGAGACAGGGTGCCTGCCGACCTGCGCCTGGTAAGCGTGCGCAACTTGCAGGTGGACGAATCGGCCCTCACGGGAGAGTCGGTGCCGGTGGAAAAACGGCTGGGATCCCTCCCCGAAGACACGCCGTTGGCCGACCGCCAGAACATGGCCTATGCCGGCAGCTTCGTCACCTTTGGCCAAGGGGCGGGGGTGGTGGTGGCCATCGGCAACCAGACCCAAACAGGCCGCATCTCCAAGCTGATCGAGGAAGGGGGATCCCTGCAAACTCCGCTGACGCGCAAGTTTGAGGCGTTCAGCCTGACCTTGCTGAAAATTATCCTCACCTTGGCGGCGCTCACCTTTTTGGTGGGCCTGGTGCAGGGCCAAGCGGCAGTGAGTGTCTTTGAAGCGGCAGTGGCGCTGGCGGTGAGCGCTATCCCCGAAGGCTTGCCGGCGGTAGTTACCGTAACCCTGGCCATTGGGGTCTCCCGCATGGCCCGACGCCACGCCATCATCCGCAAGTTGCCGGCGGTAGAAACCCTGGGCAGCGCCACGGTGATTTGCTCGGACAAAACCGGCACCCTCACGGAAAACCAGATGACGGTGCAGGCCATCTACGCCGGATCCCAGCTCTACCAAGTTACGGGCAGTGGCTACAGTCCTCAGGGACAAATCCTGGCCCAGGAGGGGGGTGATCCAGTGGAAGTGGAGCGGCTGCTGGCGTTACAGGCTTGTCTCTTGGCCGGCTGCCTCTGCAATGACACCCGTCTGCAACCCAAAGACAACGGCCAGTGGGAGGTGGTAGGGGATCCCACCGAGGCGGCTCTGCTTGTGGCAGCCCAGAAGGGGGGTCTGGATCTGGAAGAACTGCAGCGCCGCCGCCCTCGCCTGGACAGCATCCCCTTTGAATCCGAGTTTCAGTACATGGCCACCCTGCACCGGCTGGGGCCAGAAGAGCATTGCCTCTATGTCAAGGGATCCGTAGAGGCTCTCTTGTCCCGCTGCCATAGCCAGATGGGATCCCAGGGGGAGATCCAGCCTCTGGAAGAGGAGCGGATTCGCCAGCAGGTGGAGGCCTTGGCACGGCAGGGGCTGCGAGTTCTGGCCTTTGCCCAAAAAACCGTCCCCAGCAGCCAAACTCGGGTGGATCACCCAGATCTGCAGGAGGGTTTAATCTTCCTCGGTTTGCAGGGAATGATTGACCCGCCGCGGCCGGAGGCCATTGCCGCCGTGCGTTCCTGTCAAACGGCTGGGATCCAGGTGAAGATGATCACCGGCGACCACGTGCTCACGGCTCAAGCCATTGCCGAGCAGATGGGCCTGGGGGGTGGAAAACCTGTGCAAGCCTACAGCGGTCGAGATCTGGAGCAGCTCAGCCCGGAGGAATTTGTGGAAGCTGCCAATCGGGGATCCGTCTTCGCACGGGTGGTGCCAGAGCAAAAGCTGCGCCTGGTGGAAGCTCTGCAAGCGCGGGGGCAGATCGTGGCCATGACCGGCGATGGCGTCAACGACGCTCCGGCCCTAAAGCAAGCAGATGTGGGGATTGCCATGGGGCGAGGCGGCACCGAAGTGGCCAAAGCTGCTGCCGACATGATCCTGACCGATGACAACTTCGCCTCCATTGAGGCAGCCGTTGAGGAGGGGCGCACGGTTTACAACAACCTGCTCAAAGCCATTGCCTTCATCCTGCCGGTGAACGGGGGGGAATCGATGACGATTCTCCTCAGCGTGCTGCTCAACCGCGAGCTCCCCATTCTGGCCATTCAAGTGCTGTGGCTCAACATGATCAACTCCATCACCATGACGGTGCCTCTTGCCTTTGAGCCGAGCACAGGCCGAGAGATGACTCGCCCACCGCGGGATCCGGAGGCCAACTTGCTCTCTCCTAGGCTGCTGCAGCGCATCCTGCTGGTGTCCGTGTTCAACTGGATCTTGATCTTCGGGGTTTTTGAATACATCGAACAAACCACCGGCAACCTTAACCTGGCCCGCACCATGGCCATCCAAGCGTTGGTGATCGGGCGAATTTTCTATTTGCTCAGCCTCAGCCAGGCCATTCCTACCCTGTTGGGCCGTGGACGTGCCAGCCAATTGGAGCGCCATGAGCGCCTCATGGATACAGCAGCCATTGCCATCGGCATTGGGGCGGCCATCCTGCTGCAGATCCTCTTCAGCCAGTGGAGCCTGTTCAACATTATCTTCGACACAGCACCCCTGTCTTGGGAGCAGTGGGGCTTTTGTTTGCTGGTGAGCTTGCCACTCATCGTTGTCTCAGCGGTGGCCAATCGAGTGGATCCTGAATGAATAACTTGCTTTGGGCAACTCGCGCTCACTGCGCTCCCATCTGAAGAAGTGCCGAAGAGGGGATCCCTCAGCCATTACTCAGATGTAGCCGGCCTCTGCCAAGAGATAAAAATGCCTGCTGGCCTAGGTCTGATGGCATCCAGCTTCACACCGCTCTGGCTGTCTTTTCGACCGATTTGCGCAAGGCAATCACCATCTCAGCGGCGGTTTTTTGGAAAGTCGAGCCTGTTTTCTGGCTGTGATCAGAGTTTGGGGCAGCCGACGAGTGGGGATGAGGCTGTAGAAAGCGGTGAGTCGGATCTACACCGCGGTACTACCCCCAAGGCGATCTTTTGTCAGCTCCATCCACAAAAGCCCCAGCACTCTTCAGGGCTTGAGTTCTTTTTGCCCCCATCACCTTTTGGCAAGGGCAGGAACACCTCTTGAGGGAGACGAGGTTTTTCCTTCGGAGCTGCTGGCTCAAGGAACAAGAGAAAAACCTGTCTTCAAAAAAGTCTCAGACTTTCGGTTGCAGGAGTACATCACAAGGGTATGATCTTAAGAGAAGGATGTAGGACATTAAAAAATGTCAGATATACCACCACAACCTTTAACCGGGAAGGCTCTGCTCCAGAAGGTCGAAGCTTTGGGGCATCTTCCGCGCCGAGAAACGGCAAAGCGATGTGGCTATGTAACCATGACCAAGACCAACAAGCCTCGCGTCAACTTGAATGAGTTCTATGACGCGGTGCTGGCGGCAAAAGGTCTGAGTCTCAGCCCAAGTTCCAGCCGGGACAAGCGCGGTCGTGAACCAACCTTTCGAGTCAGCGTCCACAAAAATGGGCAGTTGATCATTGGGTCGGCCTACACCGAAAAAATGAATCTCAAACCCGGGGATGAGTTTGAGATTCAGCTGGGTTACAAGCACATTCACCTCAAGCAAGTGCTAAACGGCCAGGGGGTGGAGGAGTCAACCCCAAGCAAAGAAGCTTCCCCCAAAGCGACTCGCGGTCGCCGAAAAAAAACTGCTGGGGCTTGAACCTCTCCTGGGGTTGAGGAGAAGGGATCCAGTTGACGAACTGTCACTGCGCAGCTTTCTTCCCGCTTTGCCCTCTTTAAGATGGGATCCAAAGCCTAGGTTCACCGATCTTGCTGACCCTAGATAAGGATCCCTATGCAACAGAAGGTTCAGCCACCCCTCAAGTTTTTGCCGCCGCGATTGACGCCTTGGGTCGTTCATTTCGCTCAAGCAGGCTTGCCCCTTTGGTTGCGATGGACCAAAGGGATCCCTCGCGTTGAAGTAGAGGGGGGAGAGCGTTTGGCTCAGCTTTATCAGCAGTTTGAGGCGGGCAAGATTCGCCTGCTGGTGGCGTTTCGACACCCGACCCTCGATGATCCCCCCTGCTTGATGTACTTGTTCGCCCATCTCCTGCCGCAGGTGGCCCAACGCCAGGGGATCCGCTTTCGGGGCCGACCCCACGTTTTGTTTGTTTATGACCGCGGCCTACCTCTGTGGCTGGGATCCGTTGCCCGTTGGGGCTTGCCGCGCTTGGGCGGGATCCCGATTTTGCGGGGCCGTCTGGATCGGGCAGGGCTAAAAAGTTCTCGTGAGCAGTTTGTATCGGGCCGATATCCGCTGGCGGTAGCTCCAGAAGGGACGATCAACGGCATGAGCAGTCTTCTCAACCCGTTGGAGCCGGGGGTAGCCCAGATGAGCTTTTGGGCGGTGGAGGATCTGCACAAGGCGGGACGGCCAGAGCAGGTGCTGATCCTGCCGGTGGGCCTTCGCTATTCTTACCTGAGGGATCCCAGTGCCGCTCTGAATAGATTGCTCAGCCGCATGGAGGCCGATTGCAAGCTGCCGCCCACGCGCTCGGCTCACGCCGGTCAAGCCTTTTTGCTGGCCCGTATCCTTCGCTTGGGAGAACACCTGCTCCAGGTCATGCAGACCTTCTATGAGCGCTTTTATGCCCCTGCCCTTCCTGCTGCAGATAGAGCCCAGGTTAAAGAGGGGGACCTGTTGGCGCGTCTTCAAAGCTTATCGGATCTGGCCCTGCGCGTGGCCGAGCAACATTTCGGCCTAGAGCCTCAAGGAGACTTCATCGAGCGGCGGCACCGCATCGAACAGGCGGGCTGGGCCTGGATCTACCGCGAAGATATTGCCGATATTGCTGCTCTCTCGGCTTTGGAAAGGGGGCTGGCCAATCGAGTGGCTGCTGAGGCCAGTTTTCACCTCTGGCACATGCGCTTGGCGGAAACCTTGATGGTGTTTGCGGTGCGCCCCATGCCCGAGCAGCCCAGTCTAAGTCTAGACGAGTTGGCGGAAACTGCCCTGCGCCTCTGGAGCCTGTTGGCCTGGATCAAAGGAGAAAATCCTGTTGGAACTGCTCCCCCCCGCTTGGGACCCCGCCTGGCCCGTTTCAGCATTGGGGATCCCCTCTCGGTTTCCGAACGCTGGCCCGCCTACCAGGCCAACCGCCGACAAGCCGTACAAGCCCTCACCCAAGATTTACAAGCAGAAATGGAGCGGCTTATCAAAGGGATCCCGTGCTCCCCTGCGGTCCTCCCTGCTGTCTGACATGCCTAGTCGGCTCAGGGGCAAAAAGTGTAACAATTCCTGAGACATCTTGTGAGATATTTCGTGAAAGTAAAACGAACTTTTGCATTATCTGACAAGCAGGTGAAGGAAAAGGGAAATTTTTGGCTCTTGGGGTAGAAAGGGGGCAGAAAGGAAGTGAGGCTCGTTGACTTGGTCTATGTCTGATGAGCTGCTCCGCGCCATCCGCAGACGCGACCTAGAGGCCGCCACTTCAGCCGTGCAGCACTTGCGTTCTCGCCATTTAAGTGAAGCTGTGATCACCTCGATGGTGATGGTGGCCGTGGAGCGGTTGGCATGGGATGAAGGCGACCGGGCCGCCGCCAGTTGGTTACTGCGTCGCTGCTCCAGACGACGGCGCTGAAGGGATCCCTGCCCACATTGATTGTCTCGGGCCGTTGCTCTACGAGCTGTTTCAAGAACGCTGGGCCGAGATCCAACTCGGTCATGGGGTGGAAGGAGGAGTGCTGGAGCTGGCTTTTGAAAAGCCGACGGCTTTGTGCATGCTCTACGACGGCTACCTGACAGTGGCCACCGAAACTTGGCACCTGCATTTGTGCCTGGAGGAGCACCAAGGCGGCCCCTACCGCAAGACCCCACCCGAGCTGCGCCGCAAAAGATGGGTTAGCCGCGCCGCTCTCTACCGCCGTCTCAATCCCCAGAACCAGCCCCGCAGGTGGGGGATCCAGACTGTCTGTCGCTCCAGCCGTTGCTATCCTTCCCGCAACTATCAACCGGTTGTGGAAGCTCTGGAATCTGCCCGCCGAGAAGTCAACCTGGATGTACCGGTCATAACCTCAGGTTGTCTAGAAGTTTGCCAACAGCGACCGGTGGTTTTTTACTCTGGCGACCGCACCTGGTACAAGCGGGTTACTCCGCCAGTAGCGGGACAACTTGTCCACGAGCACCTGCTTAGGAATTGTCCCCTAAAAGCCCATCTTTTCCCAGGAGATTAGCCTATGGTCAGCCTACAGCCGCTTGTTCAAGCCCTTCCCGAAGCTCCTCGCCGAATCCCAGCCTCTATTTGGCTACAGGCTACCCAAGACTTGGCCCAGCCTATTCACCACCCTTGGCTGCCTGAGCAATATCGCCTATACCTGTACGCTGCCCTTTGTTGCTATCGGCATCATTGCAGGCACCAGGTTAACTCGCCAAAGGGCGGTCATCAGCGCTTTGATGATTTGGCTGGCTAACCAAATCTTTGGCTACACCTGGCACAGCTATCCCCGCACCCCACCACACGCCCCAACCCTCTAGTTTCCTGCGGTGGAGCACAGCATGCAGACCTGCCGGGACAGCAGAGCAGACCTGTTGCAGGAACTCAGTTTCGGTGAAGGCATCTGTGTACTCGATGGCGAGCACCGGCTTGCCGGCTTTCGTGAAAGGCTGCCAAAGATCGCACCACCCCTCTGCAAAGCAGGACTCACTCACGGCAAAGTCGAAATAGGGCTCTAGAGCAGCCGCTTGTTCAGGATCGTTTTTCAAGCTGACCGCCAAACCGCGACGATGGGCTTCCTGGGCCAGCCAGCGATTGAACTGGAGTTGGTGAGCCGGTGCGAGGGCAAAGCCGGTGGGGTTCAGGTAGCCGTCCACGTTGTCCGGGTCTACACCGTCAAATCCCTTCTGCACCGCCAGATCAAGCCTCGCGCTCAGGATTGGTGCCAGGATGTCAAGGGCGCGAATGTCCACCCAGCGTTCTCTGTCCCAGCCTTCGTAGGCTGCGCCCAGTACGCTTTCCGGGTACAACGCAGCGTCTGGTCGCCAATCTTCCCAACTCCCGGCTGAAAAATAGGCAACAACGCGGGCACCCGACCGCTGGAGCAGAGCAACAGTCTCCGGGGGCGTGTCAAATAGATCCAAGACATAGACCTCTACCCCCGGCTGGGGCGCTGTAACCGGCTGGCTCAACTGGTAGAGCCACACCGCTTCCTTCTGGGGATGCCAGCGGCTAGTCAGGCCACAGCCAGCCGCCAATGCAATCAACAGGGGCAATAGATCGCGATTCATTCCTGTATCCACCGGCAGCTTGCTAAGAAAACGGTGGCCTGCTCCCTCTCCCCTTTATTCTAGGACATCCCACCCATACCCAAACTTTTAGTCCTAGCAAGCGAGAAGAATTTGGTACCCCAGTCATCTCATCTCAATCCTAAATGACTACAAAGTTTGCCTTGACCTTAACTTTATGCATATGCATTTCTGATCCCTTCTAGGGTAAACTCCTGGCAGAAAACCCGGAACGGATCCGGAGACCTGGGAGACAACCATGCCTTTTTACGTGGGTTTGCGGCGCCATGCCCTGCAAGGTTTTATTTTCTCTACGCTAACAGCTCTACTTGTCCAGGCGGGGCCAGCTCGGGCCGATCTGCCAGGGACAGCGGATCCTCCGGGGCTCAAGCGCTTTGCAGGATCCAGCATTGTGTTTCAATCGCGGGCCGATTACGACCGCTTTAAGTTGGCCCTTGAAAAAATCGTCTTCAGTGGCGCGATGGGAGCTGTGCAGCCCTATCGGTCTCAAACTGTCGAGGGGCGTCGTATCACGACCTATTACCGACTGCCGGAGCGGGTTGTCCCTCTCGAGGCACTGCTCAACTACGAAACCGAACTGAAAGAGTCTGGCTTTGAGATCCTCTTCTCCGGCTTGGGGGAGGAGATTGAGACCCTTGGCTACAACAACCAGATTGCTCACGAGATCCTCAATATGAAGGGCACCTACAGCACGCCGGAAGAACGGGCCCAGTGGCCGTTTCAGAACGCCAGAGAAAACACTGCTGCCTATTTAGCCGCACGTGGCAAGTCCCCCGAAGGCGATGAGCGATTCGTGAGCGCCTACTTTGTGGTCAATACCGATGACTGGGAGATCACCCGCGGCAGTGGGCAGATCCCGACCGGGATTACTCTGGGGCGAGTGGATGTCGTCGATGTCAAGCCCCGCCAGCAACGCCTGGAGCTGGTTGAAAGCATCACAAGCGGCGAGATCAATCAAGCCATCAGCCGCGATGGCCGGATCGCCCTCTACGGCATTCTCTTTGCCTATGACTCGGATCAGATTGAAGCGGCTGCCGAGCCCACCCTTGCCGAGATCGCCAAGCTGATGCGCGAGCGCACCAACCTCAGCATCCTCGTGGTCGGTCATACCGATGCAACCGGTAGCTTCGACTACAACCTAGGTCTCTCGCGGCGCCGGGCCGAGGCGGTTGTCAACCGGTTGGTTCAGCTGGGTATCGAGCAACGTCGACTCTATCCGGTTGGTGTGGGGTTCTCTGCTCCTGTGGCCAGCAACACCACTGAGGAAGGCCGGGCGAAGAATCGCCGCGTGGAGTTGGTGGATCTGGCGGGTGGCAGAATCCCCTAGGGGAGAGTTTCTGAGTTTTGGCTCAGGGCAAGCATCGCCGAAACTCTGGACACTGCGGCTGCGGCGAACTAGTTTAGAGGCAACTCTTTACTTCTAAGCTATTTCAAGGGGTGGGATCCATGCTTAGGCCCAGTCTTCTGTTCTCCGGCTCGGCTTTGTTGGGTTTGCTGTCCTTGCCGTTTTTGCTCGGCGAATGTGGCTGGTTGGCCTCATCTCGGAAAGGGCGGAGTGCGGCCACTGAGGTTTCTCTGCAAGCTTGGGAGCACTCTCTGCCGTCATCCCAGACCTTGTTTGAAGATGAACCAGGTTCTGAATCTTGGCTCAGGCGGCAAGCCCAACTGCAAGAACGGGTACAGCAGCTTGAGCAGCGCTCTCTAGCTCACCAGCAGCAGGTCTATCAATGGCTTGCGCAACAGGCAGATCCCCAGCCCGCCGGGGTTGTTGGCCGTTCCAACCCAAGCCTTGCCGTGCCGGCACGGCCTCGGCGTCAGGATCCCACTCTCTCTCAATCCTCTGCTCCGGCGGATCTTCCCAATGAGCTGGCGCGGCTAACCCAGTCCATCCAACAGGAGCCGGGAAATGCGCAGCTTTATCTGCAACGGGCGCAATACTTCTGGCGGGAGTCTCAAGAAGATCCTGCTGCTTTACCGCAGCCTGAGCATGCTTCTGCCATTGCTCGCTTGATGCGCTCTGCTCTGCGGGATCTGGATATTGCCATTGCTTTGGATCCCTACCTGGCTGAAGCCTATTTGCTCAAGGCCAAAATCCAACACGAGCGTTTGCAAGAACCTGAGCAGGCTCTGGCAACCTTGTCTCCTCTGGATCGGATTGCCTATCACAACCCGCAATTGCACTTGATCCGCTCTCGCATCTGGGCCGAACAAGGCCATCTGGAATCGGCATTTGATGTGTCTCACCTGGCCATTGAGCTGGCCAAGCAAAATCAAGATGCTGCCGATCTTTTCGAGGCCTATGTCCATCGCGGCCTGATGTGGGCCAGCATCTGCGACTTCAGTTTGGCCGTTCAAGATTTCAACCGGGCTATCGAGGTGCAGCCCCAGCGGGCTGAAGGTTACTACCACCGCGGTATGGCGCGCGCTTACCAGGGAGAGGATAGGGCTGGTGCCGCTTCCGATTTGGGTAGCGCTTTGATGTTGTGGCAGGTTTCGGGCGGGGGATCCCCGGGGCTGCTGGAATATGTAGAAGCGGTGCGGAGGGAACTGTTGCGGTAGCTCAGCTCTGGCGGGGTTTTTGCTGAGGATCTGAAGCGCTGGGTTTGGGGTCTTTGCCCAGGAGCATTTGGCAAGTTCGTCCAAGCCAGGCCAGGATGGTAGAGCCATCTGTTACCTAGCCCCCTGAAGAGAACCCAGCCAAGTGATGAGCCGAAGACAACTGACCATCTCCGTATCCTCTGTAGCCCTGGTGGTGGCCACAGGGATGCTGTTGTTGCTGCTGTGGCAACTGCGCAGCTTGGTGCTGACGGTGATGATCGCGGTGGTGGTGGCGGCAGCGCTGGCTCCCCTGGTGGATCTGGCCGAGCGATTACGCATCCCCCGCTGGCTGGGGGTTGTGCTGGTGTATTTGAGCTTAATTGCCGGGATTGCCGGCTTGGCTCTGCTCATTGGCCCAACGGTGGCGACTCAGACCCAGCGGTTGCTAGCGAGGTTGCCCTTCTATCTGGAGCGACTACAACTGCTGGTGGACACCTGGATTGCTGATCTGGCGGGGGTGGATCCGGCGGCGCTGGACTACTTAAACCAGTTGCTCGATCCTCAGTCGTTGATGAGCTGGGCAGTTCGCTCGGGACAACGGGTGCTGGTGCAGTCTTTCGACTTCACCCGCGGTTTGCTGGGTGGTCTGCTAACCACGGTGCTGACCCTCTTCATTTCCGGCTACATGCTGGTGAGCGGCTCTGAGTTGGTGCGGGGCTTGGTGGAGTTGTTTCCTTATCCCTGGAATGACCGGCTGGCTCAGCAGGTACACCCGATGGCCCAGCGCATGGGGGGCTACATTCAGGGGCGGGTGCTGGTCTCTGCCATTTTGGGTGTGATGATCACCGTCTCGCTTCGCTTTCTGGGCCTGTCGGAGTTTGCTCTGGCGCTGGGGGTGATCGCCGGGTTTACCAACCTTATCCCCTTCATTGGGCCGGTACTGGGATCCCTGCCCGCCTTGGTGGTGGCAATCGTTCAGGGGGGCTGGACTTTTTTGTGGGTGCTGATCCTATACGTTGCCGTTCAAAACCTGGAAACCTATGTGTTGGATCCTCTGTTGGTGGGATCCTCGGTGCGGGTGAAGCCCTTGTATCAGTTGCTGGCGGTGCTGGGGGGCACCCAGTTGTTGGGTATTGTTGGGGCGGTGATCGCCCCCCCGTGGGTGGCGGGTATGGCGGTGCTGCTGGAGAACCTCTATCTGAAGCCCAAGCAGGAGGCAGAGGTTCGAGCCAGGCTGTATGCTCGGGCCACCGAGGCTGCTGGTTCTTTGGCTTTGCCGGGGATGGATCCTGCCGACGCGAGCAGCCCAGAGCCATCTTTTTCCTCTCGTCCGAATGGCTCTTCAAACGAGCCGGAAGGGTTGCCACAGAAAGAAAGTCTGATACATTTACGCTGAACACTGCTGACCATTACTGCTCAACGGTGAAGCGATAGCATTCTGTCCATTTCCGTTCGCGTTAGCGGGACGGAGTCCGAACAGAAAGGCGGTATCCCGCAAAGCTCTGAGCATAACACCCAGAGCGCCTTGCCAATCTCGTGGTAGCCTATGGTTGCACTTTG
>NZ_JANSIA010000091.1:0-12081 GCF_047461835.1 Synechococcus sp. R60.1
TCTATCATAACTTCCGCATTCCTCCCGACACTGACCCTACGGGTACAGTGCGGGGCTCCTGCGATTTCTAGCTGAAAAGAGGCAGCGCTTCTACAAACCCAAATCCGCCAAAATATCGCGGGCATGGGTTTCGGTATTGATGTTCTGGTAGACCTTGGCAATTTTGCCCTCGCCATCAATGACGTAGGTCACCCGCTTGGCATAGCCGCCCCCATCCACATCGTAGGCGCGGGTAATCACCCCACTGCTATCCACCAGTAGGGGGAAAGGCAAGTTGTACTTTTCGGTGAACTTTTGGTGAGAAGCTTGGTCGTCCATGCTCACCCCCAGCACCACCACGTCCTTGCTTTGGTAGTCGGCGTAGGCGTCGCGGAATCCACAGGCTTCTTTGGTACAGCCGGGGGTGTCGTCTTTGGGATAAAAGTAGAGGACTACGGTTTTGCCGGCAAAATCAGCCAGAGAGACTTGGTTGCCTTGGGTGTCAGTGGTGTTAAACCCAGGAGCAGGGGTGCCAACAGCGAGAACCATAGGTGCGTGACCCAAAAAGTGTGATGAATAGGGCTGCCCTCAGCATTTTCTTCAGCCCTGCTTGTCTCTGTCAAGGCATTACCGCTCCAGCTTGGCATTGCAACTCAGCCACCAGCTCTTGAAGCTCCGCCGATAGATTGCCGGGCAGCCGTCGCCTCAGAATCTCTGCCAACGATCGATAATACCACAGGGATCCCTCTTTTCCGGCGGAAAACCGCTGCCAGAGTTCATCCCCCAGTTGGCGAAAATCCCGCAAGATGCAGCGGGCGTTGTGCAGCTTGTCAGAGGCGGCCACCAACAAAACCGAGGCATTTGCCGTTTCCAGGTGCTTCAGGTAGGCGGTTTTGCGCTCTTTCCAGTTTTCTTTGGGCTCGCCTCGGGAGCCATCGCTTTCGGTATCCGTACATCCCAGGATGATCTGCAGCACCCGTTCTCCAAAGTGCTCCCGGATCTGTTGCTCAATCTGGGCCCGGGGCTCGCCTGTGTTGTGGGGGCCGTCCTCTAGGCTGTCGTGGAGCAGAGCGGCAATCGCTTCATCTTCATCCGCCCCATGCTCCAGGGCGATGGCTGCTACGGCCAACAGATGGCTGAGGTAAGGGATCCCGGTTCCCTTGCGGGTTTGGGAAGCGTGCCAGCGGTGGGCATAGTGCATTGCCTGCACAAACCGCTGTGTGAGTTGCGTTGACATCTGGACTCTCCAATTGGGGTTAAGTTGACTGCTGGGGCAAGGTTGATCCAAGCGAGTCTCAGGCGTTGAGACTGCAAATCAGAAAATGGTTAGAGAAGATGAGCACTTCTGATCACTTCAAACAAGGTTAAGACGCTGTGCCGCCTACCCTCAACCCCAGCCCCTCTCCCTGCCTTGGGAGAGGGGAGTCAGGGATCGATGTAACTGTGCTGAGATGGCAAGGTTCAGCCGGTGGCCGGAGTCTGTTTTGCAGGCAGCGGCACCAGCGTTCCTGTCCCCTGCCAAGCGCACAAATCCACGAACTGGTCGGCTATCCGAATTAACGCCGGGTTCGTGTTCGGCCTGTAGGCGGCTACCTCCAGCCGGCAGCCTTGGCGGCGGATATGCTTGAGGGCCGGCACAAAATCTCCATCCCCACTCAGCAGCAGCACCGTCTCGTAGTGGGAGTGCATCGCCATCAAGTCCACGATCAGCTCCCCATCCAGATTGGCTTTGCGGCTGCCGTCGGCGTGGATCACCACCGGCTTGGTGACCACCCGATAGCCCTGTTTTCTCAACTCCCGCAGGAAACGACGCTGAGCTAGGTTGTGGCGATCTACCCCGCTGTAGACATGCACTTCCATCTCGGATCTGCCCTGGGCCAGCCAGCTGAGCAGACTGGGATAGTCGAGATGGGATCCCTGCTGCTGGGCGCTGGCGTGGAGATTGGCCGCGTCGATGAACACCCCCAGAGCCTTGCGGGGAGATGCAGGGGTCGGCTGAGACGCCACCAGCTGCTGCAGGTGTTGGAGTTGCGCCTGTACAGACTCCAGTTGCTCCAGAGTCACTTGGGGCTGGGATGTCGGCAGAGCATTCAACCGCAGCTCCACAGCTTTTAACCGCTGCTGAATGTGCTGGATGGCCTGGGTGGTGGGGGCTAGCTGCTGCCGCACGGACAGATGAGACGTGGGCCGAGCTTCAAGAGCGTCGATCCGTCCTTGAACTGTTTCCAGTTGGGCTGCCGTCTGCTGCTGCTGCTGTAGCCAGATGGACTCCAAAACCTTTACTTTCTGCTCGAGCTCTTGAATGGCTTCAGCCGGGGAAGCCAAGGTCTGCTGCAGAAGGGACGGTTCAGCAGTGAGCCGAGCGTCCAGCACCTCGAAACGCGCTTGCAGGGTCTCCAGTTGGGTTGCTGTCTGTTGCTGCTGTGTCCAGGTCTGTTCCAGAACTTGGCCAAGCTGTTCTTCGCGGCGGCGGATGGCAGGGTAGGCTGCTGCCAAAGGTAAGAGCCCCCAGATCACTTGGCGGGTCACCAGGGCCGTCACCCCCAGGGCCAGGGATCCCGTCCACAGCCAGGTTAAGGGGAAGGCAGAAGCCCTATTCATACTCATACTCATAGTCAGCTCTCCTCAGTTTGGGTTATCGATCTGCTCGGTTGCCAGGATTTCACCTCACTCACATGGGCCACCTCAGGGATCCCTCTCGAAGATCGAGATGCCCAGAACTCCCAGAGGCATCGAAGAGGAGCAATTCAGCAACTGCAGTATGCCGGCTGTTGGAAGGGGGAGCTTCCAATCGTTGGACACACCCATTCCCCTTGGTATCAAACGGATCGGTTATCGAAAGCGGGCTTAAACTTGTTCCTCTTAGCCGACGGGCTCCGTGCTCAGCTTTGAGGGGCAGGAACCTCCGACGGAGCAAGCTCAGTTGGGGATCTCGATGGTTACGTTAGCCAACTGCACATCGTCATGATCCACCCAGGCTCCACCGTGCCGGATGACTGTATCACCTCCCAGCGGCACCGAGATGTGCAGGGATCCCCCGAAAAGGGGAATGCTGATCGGCACTTGGGGACCACGGGTGACCATGGGGGGCTGAATCAGGGTTTTGCCAGTGCGCAGGGTAACAGTGTTCAGGCCCAGGCGCAGAGGTTGCAGCGGCAGGGGAATCTGTAGGTTATCTCCCCCCAGGTGAATCTGTTCGACTTCCACTCCGTTCAGGATGACCTGCATGGGAGACATGTTGGCACTGGGGATCCGGGATTGGCCGGCCCGATAGGCGGCGGCAGTATCCAACCCAATCAGGGATCCAATCCGCAAAACCGGTGGGCGGGAAGGCAGGCGTTGCAGCGTGAAGGAGCGGGTCATCTCCACCCCTTGGGCAGGGCCCAGAAATTGCCCGGCAGCAGCCGATTCCGGCGAGTACTGGTTATCCCCCAGGCGGATGACATTCGCCTCCAGTACCAAAGTTGTGTTGGGATCCCAGCGCTCCAACTGCAGTTGCCAAGGCCGATCCCCGCCGGCTTGACCGTTGCCTGTACTTTGGGAATAGGGCAAATAATTCTCCAGCCGCGCCACCAAAATTTCTTCTGCCGGCAGCGGCCCTGGCAGGCGAAACCGACCCTGGGCATCGGTGCGCACCGAAATACCCGCCCCCGGAATGGCCACCTCCGCCCCGGCCAAGGGCTGCCCTGTCAGCCGATCCACCACCTGTCCCGAATAGGCGGAATCCAACTGCACCTGTCCTGTGGGCACATCCGTTGCTGCCTGAATGCGCTGCTGCAACACTTGCCAGTCGGCTTCTGTGATCCGTCCATCCTGGTCGACATCGGCAGCTCGGATCTGGTCGTCGGTCAATCCCCGTTCTCCCCGCAAGTAGGCCCCCAACAGGTTGAGATCCTGCACCGTCAAACGGCCATCCCCATCCAGGTCGCCCGCCTGAAAGGGCTGCGCGTGGGCAAAAGACACGCCTATCCAACCCAGGCCCAGGGATCCCAGTAGCAAAAGAGAATGAGCCAAACAGGAGACCCTAAACATGGCAACTCTCCTGGGAGTTGTTCATGTTCTAACGTAATTCACCTCCTCGCAGCAGGGTTGACCGAGCCGGTGTAGAGTACTCTTGAGCGCAATTTTGCCGGTTCGCCTTTGGCTGCAGGAGCCGAAAACTTAATGGTAGGATAACCGTGGTGGCTTGCCTGTTCTATGGCTCGATACTCTTGCGTTACCCAGCTTGTGGGCTCAGCCGAGCAGCTCAGCGAGTCGATCCGCGCTGTTTTGGAGCGCTGCCAACTCAATATCCTCCACAACAGCCTTGATTATTGGGTGGCCGGCGAGCCTCCCGGAAAAAATCCCCACACCAAACTGGTGACGGTGGAAGTGTTTGTGGATCGCACCCGTCAGGCTGCCGACGGCTCTGTACAGGTGACCTGCATTGCCAAAAATGAAGAGCTGCCCCTAAAAAGCGTTAACCACTGCCAACAAACCTTTGACCGACTGAAGGCAGAGCTAGCCCAGTTGCAAAGTCAACTTCAGCTTGCTGCCCAACAAAAAGATGCCTTACGATAGCTAGGCTGAGTTTGCTTTGATCCCATGGCGCGTCGCTGCCAACTAACCAACAAGAAACGCAACAACGCTTTTGCCATCTCCCACTCCCACCGGCGCACCAAGCGTCTGCAGGAAGTCAATTTGCAGTGGAAGCGCATCTGGTGGGAAGAGGGTAAGCGGTTTGTTCGTCTGCGCCTTTCCACCAAAGCCTTGAAGACTCTCAAGGCCAAGGGTATAGGAGCCATGGCCCGGGAAGCCGGGATCGACCTCAACCAGTTTTGAGCTTTCCCCTCAGCCCAGTTGTGTCTGACAGCTCCAACCTCACAGCAAGCCAAAAAGCTTACGCGACTTGGGCTGCAATCCCGCCAGCAAGGTGTTGAGGGTATCCCGTTGGGTAAGCTCGTTGGTGCCGCTGGCCCGCTCGATTAAGAGCTTGCGCGTCTCATCGGAGAGCTTGGCATCGGTAAAATCGGCTCCACTGAAGAGCGTGTTTTCAATCTGAGCGTCCCGTAGGTTGGCCCCCACCAAAATGGCTTGTTCTAGGTTGGCAAACTGAAGCTGGCAACTCACCAAGGCAGCCTGGGAGAGGTTGCAGCGAGATAGGTTGGCCTGGCGGAAGTCGGCGGCAAAAAAGTTCCCCTCCGCCAGATTAGCAGCCACCAAGCTGGCTTCGCGAAAGATGGAATGGCTGAAACGGCCCCCCTGAAAGCTGCTTTTGTCCAGTTTGGCGGCGGTAAAGTTGCTGTAGTCCCCCAGAGCCTGGCTAAAGCTGGATCCCCGTAGATCTGAGGCGGTAAAATTGGCCCGCTCTAGCTCAGCGCGGCGAAAGTTGCACAGACGTAGGTCGGCTTGCTGCAGGCTGATCGAGCGCAGGTTAGCCCGCGTCAAATTGGATTTGGGCATCTGAATGCGGTCGAACAGGCCCCGCGAGAGGTAGGCATTCTCCAGGTTGGCACCCACCAGGGAGCGCCCCTCACGCAAGGCTTCCAGCAAGTCCCGCGTGGTTTCAATGCGAACCGGCTCTGAGGGTTGAGAAGGGGGAGCACTCACAGATGGAGCATTCCTCACAGTTAGGCCAGAAACCCGGCCAACCCAGCCGTAAACTGGGGGCCAACAGGGATCCCACCTATCAAGCTAACGTTTGCGCCGCCTGCCGAGGTTAAGAGGATGTTAAAAAGACAACCCTGCATCGAGCTTTCCAGAGGGGGCCTTCTCTTGTGGAAACAGCCTACCGGGGGAGAGCCATCGGCTCCGATTTGTTGCATACTCGGGGCAGCCTTTCGTCAGTGAACCACACCTCCCATGCAGGTAGCTTTTATTGTCGATCCATTGCCTCAGTTGCAGGTGGGCCATGACACCAGCATTGCCCTGATGGAAGCTCTGCAGAAACGGGGACACCGCATTTTCTGCCTGGGCCTGGCGGATCTCTACTGGGATCAAGGGGAAACGTGGGGATCCCTTGAGGAAATCCGGTTGGATCTGCAAGCGGATCCCTGGTATGAGGTCAAAGACCGGCAACTGCTGCCCCTGAGCCAAATGCAGGCGGTGTGGATGCGCAAGGATCCACCGGTGGATACGGCCTATCTCTATGCCACTTACCTTTTGGATCGTCTCTCCCCCAGCCGCACGCTGGTGCTCAATCATCCTGCCGGGATCCGCTCGGCCAACGAAAAGCTCTATGCCCTGCAATTCCAAGAGTGGATCCCGCGTACCCGCGTCAGCAGCAACAAACGCCTGCTGCGTCAGTTCGTCGAACAGGAAGGACAGGCGGTGCTCAAGCCTTTGGGTGGCAAAGGTGGGGAAGGGATCCTGAGGGTCAATGCCGGGGATCCAAACCTCAACTCGTTGATTGAAATGAGCACCCAATTTGGTCGGCTGCCCGTGATGGTGCAAGAGTATTTGCCACAGGCGGCGGCAGGAGATAAACGCATTTTGTTGCTGGAAGGAGAACCTTTGGGCGCCGTCAATCGGATCCCTGGAGAGGGCGATTTTCGAGGCAATGTTGCTGCCGGCGGTCGAGTGGAAAAAACCAAGATTACCGAAAAAGAACGGGCTCTCTGCGGGGCTTTGGCGCCGGTGCTCAGGCAGGAGAAGCTGTATTTTGTCGGGATTGATGTTATCGGGGAACGACTAACCGAAGTGAACGTGACCAGCCCAACAATGCTGCGAGAACTCTGTCAGTTGGAAGGAGTTGACCTGGCAGATCAAGTGGCTCAGTGGCTGGAAAAGAAGGTGCCCGTCAAGGGCTGAATGACTACCCACCAGGATGTTTCTGGGATCCGGCGCGTCTGTTGCCTGACGGGGTTCCCGTCTATTTAGGGAGTCTATAGAGATCAAATTATAGCTTGGAATGACCATAGTAGGTTGAGTTCAACTTTTTCCGGTCGGCAGATAGAAAATAAAAAGCCCCACAAGGGGGCTCTGCCGCGACCAGTCAGCGACTTATAAAACTCTAGAGCAATATAAAGAAAAGCTCCATGAATAGGCCGTATTGAACATCGCATTGAGCACAGTTTTTAGAATCTCAGAAAAAAGGCCAAATCCTCGGAGCTGTTATCTTTTTTTTAGATTTTCCGACCCGAGGCTAATCCCAGGCCCCTTCTGCTTTGCCGGAGCGGTCTTTAGAGTTGCTGCTCTTGCCCAGTGGGCTAGGAGTCTGCCGGTGGCCTTTCCCGTCCCACCCAGCGCCAGATGGTGGGCAGCAGCACTGCCGCCAGTCCGCACTTCACCAAGTCTCCTGGAATAAAAGGGAAGACCCCCTTGTTGAGGACGGCCAAGATCGAGGTGGGCTCAACATTCTGGTTCAGCCACACCCCTAGCCAAGTGGCTCCTAGCAAAAAAATCAGAGCCGAGCAGGACAACATCGCCAGCGCCATCTTCCAGGGGTTGCGATCCACGCCCCAGCGCTCCACCAACCAACCCATCAGCCCTGCAGCCAGGGGAAAAGCCAACAGGTAGCCCCCCGTCGCCCCGGCCAAGTGGCCAAGCCCGGATCCGCCACCGCTGAAGAAGGGCAATCCCAGGATCCCTTCCAGCAGGTACACCAGCAACGTGAGAAAGCCCAGCCGTGCCCCAAAGCCTGCCCCCACCAGCATCACCCCAAAGGTTTGTCCAGTGATGGGCACCGGTGTAAAAGGCAGAGGGATCCTCACCTGCGCCAGAGCTGCTACGAATAGGCTCCCTCCCACCACCAGCAGTAGATCGCGAATGCGAGAAGAACGGGGCAGAAAAGTCTGGGCCAAGGGTAGGTAACTCGCAGTCATAGAGCACCTGGAGTGTCGAGACATGAAGGTCAGTATAGGGGAATGCAAAGAAGAGGGCAAGTACACACTAACCCTTTCCTAAGGCATTCGCGCTTGGGCAAGCACAGCTTGGGGAATAACTCACAAACGCAGCAAAGCATCACTTGGAAGCAACAAAAAAAGGGCATTAAGCCCCTAAAAATAGCTTCCCCTTTCAGCAAATAGCTAGCCTTTGATACACAGAATTGGCTTTAAGCGCGCTACAAGTTTCGCAATCTTGGCTTGATCGGCAGCGCGCACCACTTTGTCGACGTTTTTGTAGGCCTGGGGCGCTTCTTCAGCTACCCCCCGCAAAGAGGGACTGCGCACGATGACGCCGCGCCGTCTCAGTTGTTCGATAATCTCCTGCCCTGTCCAGGCTTTGAGGGCCTGGTTGCGACTCATCGCCCTCCCAGCGCCGTGGCAGGCTGAGGAGAGGGAAAGGGCCTCCCCTTGCGCGGTGCCGACCAGAATGTAGGAAGCCGTGCCCATGGAGCCACCGATGATGACGGGCTGACCGATAGAGCGAAAAGCTTGAGGAAGCTCTGGGTGGCCAGGCCCAAAAGCGCGCGTTGCCCCTTTGCGGTGAACGAACAGGCGGCGCTTTTTCCCCTCTATCTCGTGGGTTTCCTCCTTACAGGTGTTGTGGGAGACGTCGTAAATAAGGTCGAGTTCAGCTTTGGGGAAAAGCTCAGCGAACACCTCGCGCACCCAGTAGGTGATGATCTGGCGGTTAGCCAAAGCGCAGTTGGTTGCCGCCCGCATTGCTCCCAGGTAGCTTTGCCCCACTTTGGACTTCAAGGGCGCACAGGCCAGCTCGCGATCAGGTAGCTCTATGCCGTGTTCTTTAGCCGCCTGTTGCATCTTCTTCAAGTACTCAGTGCCGATCTGGTGACCCAAGCCACGGGAGCCGCAGTGGATAGTAATCACCACTTCCCCCGACTTAAGGCCAAAGCCTTTGGCAATCTCGGGATCGTAGATCTCGTCAACAACTTGGACTTCGAGGTAGTGGTTACCCGAACCGAGGGTTCCCATCTCGCGCCGCTGGCGCTCACGGGCGTAGGCGGAGACTTCGCTCGGCATTGCTCCGCGCATGCGGCCATGTTCTTCGATGCGCTCCAGATCCTCTTTCTTGCCGTAGCCCTGAGCAACAGCCCATTCTGCTCCGCCTTCGAGCATAGCTTCCATCTCTTTGTCGCTCAAGGAGATCTTGCTGCGGCTGCCGAGCCCTACCGGTACGCTCGCGTACAGGGCATTGGCTAGGGGCTCTGCCATCTCCTCCACTTCCTCGCGCTTTAGCCCGGTTCGCAAGGTTCTCACGCCGCAGGAGATGTCAAATCCCACGCCGCCGGCGGAAATCACCCCCCCTGCTTCCGCATCAAAGGCCGCCACCCCACCGATGGGAAAGCCATAGCCCCAGTGGGCGTCTGGCATCACGTAGCAGGCTCCAACGATCCCTGGCAAGGTGGTCACGTTGCTGGCCTGCTCGGCCACTTTGTCGTCCATTTCCCGGATTAACTCCTCGTCGGCAAAGATCAAGACCGGGACACGCATTCTGCCTTTTGGAGGAATGCGCCAGACTGTCTCATCCACACGCTCAAGTTTCTTGATATCCATAGGTTGCCTCCCCTTACACGTCCACCACGCACTGGGCCACCCAAAGCTCACCCTCTCGGGCTACCTTGAGTTCCGTGTAAGTTGCCCCCTTAACTTCTACCGCCGGTCGGTGCTTGGCATGGTCAACTCTTTCCCCCCACAGGCTGGCCTTGAGATGCTCTTTTGCCAGGTGCACTTCGACTTTTCCAAAGAGCATGCCTCTGACGGCCATCTCGTAGATCACTGCGTTCAGGAAATCCACCAACAACAGTTCCAGATCGCCTGCATTTCCTAGCTCGATCTCTAGGTGTTCTCTGGGAGCTACTTCATCCACGCTAGTGACCACCGCAGTCAGGGCCAAAGCTGCCTGGGCAAAGGCTTCCTCCGGCGTTGCCCCATAGCCGCGGACACCAATGTCAGCCATGTGTTCAAAGTGCTCCCATCTTGCCTGCACCACGGCAGTCCCCCTGCTCTCATTCTCAGGCCAAAGCCAGAGGCCACCTGGATAGATTAAGGTTTCTCTCTAGAAACTGGAAGAGGAAAGAAGGCGTAGCTCAAAGGTGAGGATGTTGGCAGCCAAAATCTCCAGGGCTCCTCCCTCAATGAGCTCGCGGGTGAGGCCGCTTCCAGATCCACTTTGCTGGAGTAACTCACGGCTGCGGCGCATGGTCTCTTGGCGCTGGGGATCGTCGACAACCACCTGCCGCTGGTTGGAGAGACTAAGGCGATAGTAGTTGGGCAGTTCGTCGCGGGTGGCATCAATGGCTAGATTGGTCTCTTCAGGAGCCACGCGAAAAGGGGCGCGGGCAGTGAGCAAAGCCACCTGGATATCCTGGTTTTGCCCGTCCAGACCTTGGAGCTCCGAAAGGTCAATCCGAAACCTAAGGGTGTCGCGGTCCCGGTTAACGCGCTCCACCCGCACTTGGTTAAAGCCAACGGCAAACTCTCGCTCCTGCTCACCAAAGCGCTGGATGGTAGCTTGCAAAACGGCCTCCTCGTTAAGAGGGGTAACCCGAATCAGGTAGTCCCAGTCGCGCACAAAGGTGTACTCGTTGGGCCCAACCCGGACATTGGGATCTACCAGGTTGGCGGTGGGGCCAGGGCTACCAGCTCGGCTAAGGGCCACCATGTACCATAAGGGCCACCATGTACCAGTAGTTAGGGCTAATGGGCAGGCCCATGGTCATGCGCACTTCCAACAAAAGCCGTGCCCAACTAGCCCCAGCCGTGAGGGCCACAAGGGCTGCTGCTCCAAGGCCGCTCCACAGCCACCGCTGAGGACGCAAAAACCAAGCTATGCCTCCACTCCTCATCAAACAGTTCCTCTGGCCTCAAGGCTGAGGGCTCCTACCCCTGATCCTAGCCTCTTAGGACTTCCTCCTGCTATGCGAGCCTGGATCCCTATTCGATAGAGCCTATCCCTAGGGGTTAGCCAACTCTTGTGGCACTCCTGTCTCTTGAGTCCTTCCTTGCGCCTGGTTTTGCCGGCGTGCCTGGACAACTGCCACCGTAAGCAAATGGGAGAGCAAGCCCACTGGCCCGGCAAACAAGCACAAAATCAGGGAATGGGTTGTCCATACTCGCTTATCCCACCCTTCCAAGAAGATCCAGCGGCCCACAAACAAATCCATGACGATGTAGTGTACCCATCCCGTCGCCATAACGGCGGGTTGACTGAATAGGTCGGTTAGGCTGGTCAGAGACAGTTGAGGGTTGGAAAATTCCTTGAGAACATCCGCGTTGAACCCGGTGACCAAAAGATACAAATAAACCGCCGCCAAAATAGCGATGGGCAAAAGCGATTCCATCACCTTGCGGGTTACCTTCCAACCCGGCAACAGAATCATCATTGCCCAAAAGGGCAGAGCAAACCAGTTGGCCCCGTTAAAGATCATCTCCAGCATGCTTGGAACCCCCAACGCTACCTGTCCATTATCGGCCTAATGCCCCCTGGGGATCCCTGCAGTAGCGGGTGGAAATGGATGGGAGTTATTCCTAACTTGCCCTGAAGTTTTTTTCTGGAGCCAGAGGGATCCCGGTCGCTATTCCGGTTGGCGGAGCCTAGCAGTCGCAATGGAGCTGACCGCACGGCCACTGTCGGTGGTGGCAGCAATGCAGGAAATCCAGGATCCAGTGTCGGTCATGGCCCAGAAGCTGCTGATGCTTTTGGCGGTAGAGGTGGGTTGAGCCGGGCCGATGGGGGATTCTACTGCCACAGAGTCTGGGGATTTCTCCTGAGCAGGGAGCAACACCACAGGTTCCTCACCCCGTTGGGCTGCTGCAACTTTTGGGGCGGGATGTTCTGGTGTGGGCTCAGGGGCTTCTTCTTTGCGGGCGGCCTCTGCAGCAGGGACATTCCGGGAAGAGGGCTGCTGAACCAGCCTCTTGTCAAGGGGTGGTCGTGGCGCGGCAGCGGGGGGTGCAGGGGGGGCTTGGCCGGCGATCTTTCCCCATAAGGCTTTGAGGAGTTGCCACATGGCTGGGTTGGCTACTGAGCGATAGAGCAGTGAGGAATGGTGTTATCCTGCCATGCTCTGGCCTGAGAATCCATCCCCTCTGCCAGTCTTGATAGAGCAAAGTCATAACGAGTATGATTAAGTAGCTTGCTTAGGGAGCATGACTCTAGTCAATAATAAGCTCAACTATACTGAAAATAATGTATAATATGTTCAGTACGGATTACTAC
>NZ_JANSIA010000092.1:0-11805 GCF_047461835.1 Synechococcus sp. R60.1
GTTTGGAAACAAACAGAATGCTATCGCTGCATAGTTGAACAGTGATGTTCAGCAGTGTTCAGCGTAAATGTATCAGACGTCACCTCCTATTGGGGTTTCGTAAGTTTTTCAGAGGGGTGTAGTCCTCAATCCAAATAGGCGCTCAACTCCTGCTCCAATGTAGGCAGTTGCACCTCTCCCTGCTCCAGCTCTTCCAAATCTTCCAGTTGTTTGCGCAGGCGGGCAATCCGCTCTTGCAGGCACTCTTTGATGCCTTTGGCCCCCAAACTGAGACAACTGCGGCAGACTTCCCCGTAGATTTGCCCGCGGTCGTTATAGACCACCGCCAGCAACACTTGGTGCCCTTTTTTCTGGATGGGGTTGGCCCATCCCCCACAGATAATGCAGGGCACTCGGCCATTGCCCCCGTAAATGCTGCGTTCCCAGACGATTCTCACGCTCAGCCTCAATGCAACTTGTTGCCCACCAGCATAAAAACCCAGGGGGATCCCTTGCCACCCCAAGATCCTTAAGATCCTCAATGGATCGCCGGCTCCCTTTTTTCTTCCTGAGAGAGGTTGGGGGTGAGAGCTAAAAAGGGATCCCGGCGGCTAGGTGCTGGGCCGGGCAGATTGAGAGCGGTCGATGGTGCGATAGGTGAGGCTGGCAGCCACCTCTAGAGCTTTGGCGGCGTCGCGGAAATAAAACCCCAACTCCTCATCCTTCTCCGTGCGGTTGGGCTTATTGAACTTGGCCTTGAACTGCACGTTGCAATACATGGCCAACCCCACCAGAACCTCTGACAGTCCGTGCTGGTTGATCAGCCGCTCCACGTCCGTAAGCAGGCTTTTGATCAAGGCATCGGCTACTGGTTCTGGCAAACTGTCCAGGTCGTGCATGGGGGCTCCTCAACCAACGAGAGCAAACAAGCCAACGGGTCTGGGATCCCGAAGGCAACCTCTCCTGATTTTCCTGCATCTTTTCCAGAATGCCCAATCCCCTTGCCAACGCTACCACCACTGCCGCAGCCAGCCCCACAGGCCCGGATAACGAATGGATCGCTCCCGGGCCGCTTGTTCCAGATGATGGGCGTGGTCTTGGCTGCCGGGATCCCGCAGACGATTCAGGCGCATCAAATAGGCATAGCGGTGGATCTGTTCTCGCAACTGAACTGGGGGAAGGGCAAAGCACTCTGGGCAAATAGGGCCGAGATTCAGACCCCTATCGTTGAAAAGGCAACGAACTCGCTTCCCGCCCGCAAAACGCTTTCCGCAGGCGGCACAGTAGCAAGCTGAGGGCTGGTTGGCAAGGCGCTGCCAGCGAATTCGCATGGTCTTCCCGACAAAAAGGCAAGCAACGTGCAGGCAATTCGCTGTAGCCATAATAGGCTAGAAGCTGGTGAGCAAAACCCAGGATGGGGGGGCCTGGAGTATCGAAAACCATGCCGCAACTCTACGACTGTGTCATCGTCGGCGCCGGCCCTGCTGGAGGATCTGCCGCCTACCATCTGGCCAAGCGGGGACGCTCGGTGCTGGTTCTGGAAAAGGATCCCTTGCCCCGCTACAAACCCTGTGGGGGCGGCGTTTCTCCTATGGTGGCGGCTTGGTTTGACTTCGACTTTGGCCCCGCCATTTCCCTCAAGATCCGGCAAATCCGCTACACCTGGCGCGGCGGCGATCCGGTGGTGGTCGATTTGGATTTGAAAGAGCCCGTTTGGATGGTGCGGCGGGATGTTTTCGACCACTACCTGATTCAGCAAGCGCAAAAGCAAGGGGCAGCGCTCCAGGCAGAATGCCCTGTCTCTGGCCTCGAGTGGCAAAGCGACCGCTGGCAAGTGATGACAACCGCCGGCCCGGTCTGGGGTCGGTACGTGATCGGGGCCGATGGGGCAAAAGGCTCAATGGCCAAGTGGCTGGGCTTTCAGGAACGCCGCCGTCGCTTGGCTGCCGCCTTGGAAGCAGAAGTGCCTCTCCTGCAGCCGCAAACTGCAGCCGCCCATTTTGACTTCGGCGCCGTCAGCAATGGCTACATTTGGAACTTCCCCAAGGCTGATGGCTACTCGATTGGAGCCGGCACCTTTCGGGGTGGAGAAAAACAAAACCTGCGGGAAATTGCCGCCCAATATGCCCAAAGCTTTGGCGTAGACTTGAAGTCGGTCAAGCCGTTTGGCCATCCCATCTGCCTCTGGGACGAAGATCAACCGCTTCACACCCAAAATGCCCTCTTGGTGGGAGATGCCGCCTGCGTTATCGATCCGTTTACCGCTGAAGGGATCCGCCCTTCCCTTCTCACCGGCATGTTGGCGGCCCAGGCCATCGATCAAGCTCTAGGCGGGGATACAGAAGCTCTGGCGAACTACTCTGCCCGCGTGCAGCAGGAATGGGGCTCAGAAATGCGCTGGGCTAAGCGGATTGCGGCGTTGTTCTATCGCTTTCCGGGCGTGGGCTACAGGGTGGGCGTCAAACGACCGGGAGCCACTCGGCGCATGGGCCAGATCTTGGCCGGTGAACTGCGCTACAGCGATGTGGCCAGCTCAGCTATTCGCAAGTTAAGCGGTGGTCTGCTCGCCTAAGCCCGGCACCGACAGACTCGAACAGGATCGTCGAAGCGCTTGCCGATCACCAGGCAGTTGCGACCATCGGCCTGGCGGGTGTAGCTCAAGTGGGTAGAGAGAGCTTTCATCAGCAAAATACCCCGTCCCCCCTCGGACTCAAGATTGGCGTTGGGCGATGTGGGATCCGACAAGTTCCGAGCAAATCCCTCCAGATCAAACTCCTGCCCCTGATCCCAGATGCGCAACTCCAGCCCTTGCGGCATCAGCAGCAGCTCAATGTCGATGGGCGTACTTTCCGGCAGAGCGCGGTGGGCGTGGCGAACGGCGTTGGTAAACCCCTCTACCAAAGCCAACTGACATTCCGCCCAAATGGGATCCGGGATGCCCGCATTTCGGAAAGACTCAAACCAGGTCAAAACCTGGTCAAGCGCGTCCAGGGTTGTGTCAACCCTCAGCGCAAACGTTTGCCTCTTGTCCAGAGGGATCCCTGCCGCGTTCAAAACCGAACCCCAACGATGAGGATTGAACTCAAGCCCATCAATCCTGGCCGGATTGACCCTACCAGATTCTAGACCAGAGCCCTGCTAGAACGTGTCATCCCCCACTTTGGGGGGTGCAGCTAGGGAGCGATGACCAAATCCACACGGCGGTTCCGCTGCCGTCCGGCTTCTGTGTCGTTATCGGCAACGGGCAAGGTGGGACCAAAGCCAGAGGTTGTCCAACTGATGGGATGGCCTTCCGGCAGCAGCTTCGTCAAATAGTCCTTAACCGCATTGGCGCGGCGCAGGGAAAGAGCCAAGTTGTAGTTTAAGGGCCCGATGTTATCGGTGTGGCCATTCACTTGAACGCGGGCGCCGGGCATAGCTTCCAAGGACTTGGCCACCTGGGCCAACAGCGAGGCTGCTTCAGGTCGAATCTCGGCTTTGTCAAAATCGAACAGCAAATCGCCCGGCAGGCTGATGGTTTGGGTTCCCACCTGAAAGGAGGTTGGCGTTGTGGTCGGAGCCGGGGTGGGCGCAGAGGCGCTTTCTGCCCCTGGAGCGATCTCAGCAGCAGTGGAAGATTCCCTGACAGGCTCAGGGGCTGTTTGAGAACGCAGCCGTTGCAGCCGCGACTCCAATTCCTCAATTCTGATCAAGAGCTGGATCACCTGCTGGCGGATCTCCCGAATCTCTGCCTCCAGATCCGTGGGGCTCTCATGATTTTCCTCTGGATCTGCATCTGCTGTTGGGCTGGCCACCGGAGGATTGGCCTGGGGCGGGGCCAAGGTGGGCAGGATCGGTGGTGTGGGAGAAGCGGGTTGAGTGGGAGAGATGTTGGTCTCCGGCTGGGGCTGAGGTTGGGCCTGCTGGGGAAGCACCATCCCGACCCAGATTCCGCTGCTGACCAAGAGGATCCCGCTTAGGGAATGGAGAGCGACTGTTAGGAGCTGGGACGAACGAGCCATTGCAGGCAAACCTCCGGCTGGATGGGCGCAGGCAAGGAGCAGGAACTCCTCTCAACTCAACCCTCAAGACCCATCCTAACCGGCGACCCGATCTCGCCAAGGGGATTCTCGGTCGGTCCAACTGCCACTTCCCGCCATCTGCTGTGGGAGGCTAATCAAAACTGATGCGACCTCGATAACGCCCTATGAGGGTTAGGCCGTTGATGGGATCCGCCAAATCCGCCACAAAGGGGGGAAAGCGGGGGTTGTCGCTGATCACCTTCACCTGGGATCCGGGCAGGCGCTGCAGTCGTTTGACCAACAGATCTCCATCCATCTGAAAGACGTAAATGCCTTCACAGCCCAGGTCTCCACCCTCTTGCCGCTCCACAAAGATCCAGTCGCCATCCTCCAAGGTGGGAGACATGCTATCCCCCTGCACCCGAATCAGGCTCAGCTCGGCAGGATTTCCCTTCAAGTATGTCCGCAGCCAGTTTCGCTCAAAAGCAACCACCGATTCGATCGATTCTTCCCGCACCAACACCCCCGCTCCGGCAGAGGCGGCTACATCGACAAAAGGCACATACACATACTCTGCTTTCGCGTCGGGATCCAACTGCGGGGATCCCTCCCCTGTGATCAGCCAACTGAGGTTGACTTGGCCCACTTGGGCAATTTTCACGGCCTTATCAATGCCGGGCACGGATCCCTTCAGGTAGCTGCGCAAGGCCGTATCGCTAATTCCGGCCCGTCGCCCAAACGCATAGACGGCTTCATCGCCAATCACCCATCGCAAGCGGTCTGCAAAAGAAGAGCCAGAGGAGATGGACATCGGCTTAACGCTACATATTGTGTATAAGCAGATTTTTACCACTATATCTTGACAAGTCAACAACCGGTGCAGCCATTTGGGGAGAATCTTCAACCTGAGCTGACCAAGCGGCAGAAGGGAAATCTCACTTATTGTTAGCAGGCTGGCTGGGGAATCCTACTGGCGCTACCGTGGTTTTGGGTTGTGTTCACAGCGGGTCAGCAGCGGGCCGGCACAGCTTACTCTACCCAAAAAGGTGCACGTGGGATCTTCACCAAGTGCTGGGGTAAGCTACCCTGTCTGTTGAACTTATTCCGGCAGTCTGTCTGGGTGAAAGATGCTGAGATATCGGCATTAGCGGCCCAAAAGGTTCGGTTCCCAGATTGCCTCTGGGTCTACTTCAAGCTGTTCTGCCTCAATCCCTATGGTTTCCTCTGACCTCAAGCGCTGGCTGGATAACTTCCTGATTGCCGTTGTCTTTCTGGTGTTCGCCGGGTTTGTCTGGTTTGTCTTTTCCGTAACCGGGGCTTTTCTTGGGATCCCACTGGGCTACAAACTTTGGATGCGGCTCTGGCTGCCCTTGTTTCAGCCGGCTTTGGGGATCCTGATGGCCGGGGCGGTGGTGAGCGGAGTGTGGGGCTGGCTGGAAAAACGCCGCTCCCAACAATCATGATCATCAATAGAACTGAAGATCCCGTGGCGCAGGGGAGCCACAGACTGGCTCTATACTGGAAACGTATCTAAATGTTGAGCAACTGAGGCAGTCTGGCGTCGTGTTTGTTCTGTCCGGCTACGAGTATTTGCTGGTTTTCCTGATCCTCTGCTCTCTGCTGCCGGTTTTGGCTCTGGGGGCTTCTGCACTCTTGGCGCCAAAGCGGCGGGGATCCCTGCGGCGCAGCACTTACGAGTCGGGCATGGAGCCGTTTGGGCAAGCCTGGATCCAGTTCAACATTCGCTACTACATGTTCGCACTGGTCTTCGTCATTTTCGATGTAGAGACGGTGTTCCTCTATCCCTGGGCAGTGGCGTTTCACCGCTTGGGGCTGTTGGCCTTTGTGGAGGCCCTGATTTTCATCGCCATCCTTGTGGTGGGTCTTGTGTACGCCTGGAGAAAAGGAGCATTGGAATGGTCATGACGTCTGAGAAATCGCAAGTCTTGTTTCCGGGGGCTGCCCCCCAGGTGACTACCGACCTCTCCAACAACGTCGTTCTGACGACGGTGAACGACCTGTACAACTGGGCTAAGATGTCCAGCCTCTGGCCGCTGCTCTACGGCACCGCCTGCTGCTTCATCGAGTTTGCTGCCATGCTGGGATCCCGCTTCGACTTCGACCGCTTTGGCCTGTTGCCTCGTTCTTCGCCGCGCACGGCTGATTTGATCATCACGGCAGGTACGGTCACCATGAAAATGGCTCCGGCGTTGGTCAAGCTCTACCAGCAAATGGCTGAGCCGAAGTACGTGATCGCCATGGGGGCTTGCACCATCAGCGGTGGCATGTTCAGCTCCGATTCCTACACGGCAGTGCGGGGGGTGGACAAGCTGATCCCGGTGGATGTGTACATTCCCGGCTGCCCTCCTCGTCCAGAAGCGATCATGGATGCCATTGTCAAGCTGCGCAAGAAGATCGCCGCCGAGGACATGCGGGAACGAGGCCGTCTGCAGCAAACCCACCGCTACTACACGGTTAAGCACAACCTCAAGCCTGTGCCGGAGATCATCACCGGCAAGTATCTGGAGAGCGAGACCCGCCAAGCTCCCCCGCCAGAGCTGGCTGCGGCCATTGGCTTGCCAGTGCCCCCGGCCTTGCAAACCGCCGACTTTAAGCGGGCGGAACAGCAGCTCAAAGCCTTGCAGGGAGGAGTGTGAGATGGCAGAGGAGAATGCCCAGGAAAAACAAGCGCCGCCATCCGCAGGCGAGCAGTCGGAACCCTTGGTGACGTTGGAGCGGGGCCCGGTTTCCCAGTTTCTGGCCGACAACGGCTTCGAGCACCAGTATTTGGGGAGAGACGCAGCGGGGGTAGAGCTGTTGGAGGTGGAGCGGGACTTTCTCCTACCCTTGTGTACCGCCCTCTATGCCTACGGCTTTAACTACCTGGAGTGCCAGTGCGGGTATGACCTGGGGGCAGGGCAGCCACTGGTCAGCCTTTACCACCTGATCAAGCTGTCAGACGGGGCGGATCGCCCTCAGGAGGTGCGGCTCCAGGTAAAGTTGCCTCGCCAGGATCCACGCCTACCTTCCGTATACTGGATTTGGAAGTCGGCGGATTGGCAGGAACGGGAAACCTACGACATGTATGGCATTGTTTTCGAGGGACACCCGAACCTGAAGCGGATTTTAATGCCGGAAGACTGGATAGGTTGGCCCCTGCGCAAGGACTACATCACGCCTGACTTCTATGAGCTGCAGGATGCCTACTGATTGGGGATCCCTGACTCGGTGGGCAGCGTTGAACAGGATGGGTTGAGATGTGGCCTTTTTTGCTCTTGGCAATCTACGCAGGAGGAGTTTGGTACTCGGCCCGCAAGGCGGATCGCATCTATTCGGGCTCCGGGAAGTGGGTGGTATCGGCCCTCTGGCCTGTGTTGTTGGTCTCGAACCGTCAGTTTCGCCAAAATTGGCGTCGTCCCCTGAACAAGTAAGTTGAGTGAGTCTGGATCCCTGGAATCCTCACCTGTGATCGCTCCTGAGCAACACCTACGCGACCCGAGTCTTTCTCTATCGACACCTCAGGCCACGCAGAAGTTGCGGGAGTTGATTGTCAGCCGCATTCGCGCTCAAGGGCCGGTGACCTTTGCCCAGTTTATGGAGTGGGCTCTCTACGAGCCGGGGTTGGGCTATTACGAGCGGGGATCCCCGATTGGCCCCGACTACCTCACCTCTCCCCACCTGGCGGCGGACTTTGCCCAACTGTTGGCGGAGCAAATCCACCAGTTCTGGCACATTTTGGGATCCCCCTCTGCCTTCACGGTCATCGAGATGGGGGCGGGCAGCGGTCGCTTGGCCCAGGATTGGCTGACCTACGTGCGCTCCGCTAACCCCCCTTTTTGGCAGGCACTGGAATATGGGATCCTGGAGCGTTCTGCCCACCTGCGGCGGCTCCAACAGGAGCGATTGGCTCCTTTTGGGGAGAAGGTGCGCTGGTTGGATTGGGACGGGATCCCGGATAACTCAGTTACAGGCTGCTTTTTCTCCAATGAGCTGGTGGATGCTTTTCCGGTGCATCGGGTGCAGGTGCAGGATGGGGCTTTGCGAGAAATCTATGTCGATTGCGGCGAGGCTGCAGAAGCCAACTTCCGGGAAGTGCTGGGGGATCTGTCCACTCCTGAGCTGAGGGAGTATTTTGCCCGCTTGGGGATCCCTGTAGAAACTTATCCGTCCGGTTACCAAACCGAGGTGAACCTGAAAGCCTTGGAGTGGCTGCAGCTGCTGGCCCGTAAGCTGCGGCGAGGCTACCTGCTCACCATCGATTACGGCCACACCGCCCAGAGCTACTACAGCCCCCACCGCGCCCAAGGTACGCTCTTGGCCTACCGACAGCACGGCAGCTATACGGACCCCTATGTTCGGGTGGGATCCCAGGATCTCACCGCTCATGTGGACTTTACGACCCTAGAGCAAGTGGGAGAATCTCTGGGGCTAAGATGCCTGGGGTTCACCCGGCAGAGCAACTTTTTGGTGAACCTGGGATTGACCGAGCGGCTGGCTGCCCTCAGCCAAATGGGGAGCTCGGTTGGCGGCGAAGCTGTGGATGTGGGCCAGGTTTTGCGGCGGCGACATGCTCTTCACGCGCTGCTGGATCCCATGGGGTTGGGGGGCTTTGGGGTATTGGTGCAGGCTAAGGGCCTGACCCCCTCAGAATATGCTCATCCTCTGCGGGGCTTTGGCGAGCCAGAGCTGTGAACCGTTTCGGTGCTATTGGGATGGGATGTCTACCCCTACCGGCTACCGTTGCCTTCCATCGATGCCAGTTCTGCCATTGCTCTGGCGCTATCTTCCAGGTTGTCGATTCGCTCCTCGAGGGTTGCAAAGACTTCGTCATATTTGTCGGCCCATGCGACGCCGGCGGCAGTTTTGGTCATGCGGGCCGAGCCAAGAGATACGTCTGAAGATCCTTTCGCGGGCATAGGTGACCGTTTAATGGAGTTACTAGAGCCTGTTGACCGACAAGCCTGGGTTAAGCGGGCAATATCCTGCTTCAGGAGATTCTGTTTTGATTGGAGTTGTTCCACCTTGGCTATGCCCTCTTTGAGGGACTGAATGAGCCTTTTTTTCTTGGCTTGTAAATCTCCAATCGAGGCTTTCAGGCTTTGCTCTTCTGCGCGTAACTGAGGAAGTCGTTCTTCTTGAGATTGGATCTGGATCTCTGTTTCAAAATGAAGCTGAGGAGTTTGAGCTTGCGAACGAGCCTCATCATAAGGTTGGGCAGCAGCCACCCCCTTCTGCTGGACTTTTGCCCAATCTTCAAGGGCAGCACGCAGGTTGGCCAGTTCGCTTTGCAGTTGCTGTAGGTCTGAAGGAGTGATTTCGTTTTGCTTCTGTCGATTTTCGAGGTGCTGCAGAAGCTGGATTTTGGCTTTGGCCTCGCTTCCAGATAGAGCAGAAGCCACATAGCCCGTCATCCCCGTGGCCAAACCTGCTGCTCCTGCCTGCCACAGGGATCCTCCCGCCCCAAGGCCGCCAATAGCCACCGTAACTCCGGCCAACGCGGGAAAGGCAGTTATCCAAAGCTGGCGGCAGGAGAAAGGCAACATCATCGACCCCAGGGTGGAAGAGGAGATTGTCTTGAAGATTGTTTTGACCATAGGTAATGTTTGGGTAGGTTTTCTCTCACTCACAACTCCTCTTTTTTTAAGGAGAAAGGGGAGCTAGAACCAACACAAAGAACAAAGAACGCCTTAGAGACAATTTTACTGCACTATTTCACTGCACTTCATCACTGCACTTCAAGATGACTCTGGTGTACTGCTGAGGTTACAGTTCTTTACGCCATCCCTCCAGTATGGCCACAACTACAAGTCAATTCAATCGCCACTCTAAACCTGCAAGAGCCACTTCAGCTAGAAATTGCAGGAGCCCCGCACTGTACCCGTAGGGTCGGTGTCGGGAGGAATGCTATAACAATACTGCGGACACCAGAAACGGTTGTTTAAGGCACTGGTAACGGTCGATTGGGGGTGCTGTAAACCACCCCAGAGGCTCGTGGTTGGCTTGCTAACTGCAGGGCTACTAAAAGCCCGCTCCGTACCGCCTAGCGGTTGATGTCGGGTAGTTTACGCTCATCCTGACCGGCTTTCTTGGCAGCGACGCCCAAGGACATCTGCTTTGACATGCTCGATAGGACTCCGTCCCGCTGACGCGAAAGGACCCCGTCCCGCTGCCGCAGTGGATCCCAGGGCTTGGAGCCTTGAGGAGAAAGTGGGGCAACTGTTTCTGGTTTATTTTGAGGGAGCTGAGTTTTCCTCCGCTCTCGAGGAGATGATCCGGGACTACCACGTGGGCGGGCTGATCTTCTATTCGATTGCCGGCAACATTCAAACGTTGCCTCAGGTGGCCCAGCTCATTGCCGCGGCTCAGGCACAAGCCCTTGTCCCCCTGTGGATAGCCATTGATCAAGAGGGGGGGCCGGTGGTGCGCCTTACCGAGGGGGTGACGGTGTTCCCCAGCGCCATGGCAGTGGCAGCAGCGGGATCCCTGGCAAAGGCGGAAGCTATGGCCCGTGCGGTGGGAACGGAGCTGAAAAGTTTGGGGTTTAACCTCAACTTCGCCCCTGTTGTGGACGTGAACAGCAACCCCCACAACCCCATCATCGGCATCCGAGCCTTTGGGTCAGACCCGAAACAGGTGACAGATTACGGCCTCGCCCTGTGGCGCGGCTATCGGCAAGCCGGGATCCTCTGTACGCCCAAACATTTTCCCGGCCATGGGGACACCGATATCGATTCCCACCTGGGGTTGCCGCGGGTGGATCGCCCTCTGGAGGCGCTACAGACCACGGAATTGCGCCCGTTTCAGGCTTTGATCCGGGCAGGGGCAGAGGCGATGATGACGGCGCATGTGGTGATGCCGGCTCTGGGATCCGTCGGCGACAGCGGGACGAAGTCCTTGCAACCGGCAACGCTGGCCCCTGAGGTGGTGTCCGGCCGGCTGCGGCAGAAGCTGGGTTTCAAGGGTCTTGTCCTGACGGATTCCCTGACTATGGGGGCCATTGCCCGCACCTACGGCATTCCCGAAGCGGCAGAACTGGCCTTTAGGGCAGGAGCCGATGTGCTGGTGTTTGGGGCAGATCCCGGCTTTAGCCCGGCCATCCAAAAAGAAGCCTATGCCCATCTGCTGCGGGAGTTCCGTGCCGGTCGTTTGTCGGTTGAGCAGTTGGATCGGTCAGTGGAGCGGATTTTGGCCTTGAAGCGGCGCTACAGGCTGGGATCCCCCTGCCCCCCTTTCCCCCCTGCCGGCTTGGAAAACCACCGGGCACTGGCCCGCCAAATCGCCCAAGACAGCATCACCCTAGTACGGGGATCCCTGCCCCCCTTAGCCCCCGACCCGCTGCTCATTACCCCTGTGCCTCTTCTGGGGGATCTTTTCCAAAATGTCTGGCCCGGTGCTCAGGTTCTCAAGATCAGCCCAGAGCCTACCCCTGAGGATTTGCAAACAACCCTGCAAGGGGCGTCAAGAGCTGACCAAGTGCTGGTGGGATCCCTTGATCTGTTTCGTTACCCGCTTCAGAAGGAGTTGCTGGCGGACTTACTGGGATCCCTTCCGCCGGAAAAGGTGATTGGGTTGGCCTTGGGATCCCCCTACGACGCCTTTGCCCTGCCCCAGATCCCGGTCTATTTGGCCTGCTACGGCACTACCCCCGTCTCTCTACAGGCGTTGCTGCAGGTGTTGTTGGGACAGATCCCGGCCCAGGGTCGCTTGCCGGTTGGATCCCACTTGGAGGGATCCTGGTCGCGTTAGCGGAGCTGATACATTTACGCTGAACACTGCTGAACATCACTGTTCAACTATGCAGCGATAGCATTCTGTTTGTTTCCAA
>NZ_JANSIA010000093.1:0-11164 GCF_047461835.1 Synechococcus sp. R60.1
TGTACTTCATCAAAGCGCATTCCTCCCGGCACTGACCCTACGGGTACAGTGCGGGGCTCCTGCGATTTCTAGCTGACTTTCCCGCCAGAGCGCGGAACTTGTAGCTCCCCGCACCCCTTGCAAGTTAAGTGCAGGGGGTTGCCCCTCTCGCCGACGGTCTATATTGAACTAGTTCGGGATCCGAAGAGGACGTCATTAGCGGTGCGGAGCACAATCAAGTGTCGATGGGGAAGGATAGCTCTGATAGGTTTCTTGGCAGCATTCCTCGCTCCTGCCCCTGCCATCTCTTTGCCTGCCTTCCCACCTCCTCCTGAGAAGACCTCGGCCCCAAACACCGCTTCCGAGTTCAACTGGCAGGGATCCCTCAAGTTGCTGCGGGGGGATCCCGTAGCTGCCCTGTCAGATCTGGATCGGGCGGTGCAGTTGGATCCCACCTATGCGCCGGCCTATGTAAACCGCAGCTACGTCTACAACCAGTTGCGCCAGCCCCAAGAGGCGTTGGCCGATGCGGAGCGGGCCATCCAGTTGGATCCAGGGATCCCGGAAGCCTACTTCAGTCGCGGCGTAGCCCACTTGCAACTGGGGGATCGAGAGGCTGCCATGGCCGACTTTCGCCAGGCGTTGGCTCTCTTTTCCAAGAGCGGCAACTTTGCCAACCAGGCCATCCTGCAGCAACTGCTGCGCCAGTTGGGGGTGGATTAGCCTTGAGTCTTTAGAGACTTGCGTTCTCCCAACCACTCTGATAAGGAAACTTCCTGAGCTTGCAGCCCAAAGACCTGACAAAAGGACTTCACCACCACCGGGGCCACTGCCGCCATCGTTACTCGGGGACAAAACTGAACCAGGGATCCCACCGGGCGATCAGGGATCCCACAGGGCACAATCGCCTCAAAGGCCGACAGATCGGGGCAGACATTCAAGGCAAAGCCATGGTAGGTCACCCAGCGGGAAACCTTGATGCCGATGGCCGCCACTTTGCGCCCCTCCACCCAAACCCCTGTGAGGCCAGGGATCCGCTCCCCCCGCAGGCCAAAGTGGGCCACAGTTTCAATAAGCACCTGCTCCAGTTGGCGCAGGTACCAGTGGAGATCCAGACGGTGGCGCCTGAGGTTGAGGATCGCATAACCAACCCACTGGCCTGGCCCGTGGTAAGTGACTTCGCCGCCGCGCTCTACCCGCAGGATTTCTGGCCCTTGTCCAGAGAGGAATTCTGGGCGGGCAGCTGGGGATCCTATCTGTCCAGCCAAGCTCTTGAGGAACTTGGGATCCGCCCCTGCCCCCAGGGTGTAGACCGGCGGGTGGGTGAGCAGTAGGAGCCCATCTGGCAGCTGCGGATTGCAGATCAGGCGAGCCACCCTGGCTTGCTGCCAAGCCCAAGCGGTGCGATAGGGCACCTCTCCCGCCAGGTGAACCTCCAGAGGCGGAGATCCCAAAGAGCGCTCAAACACCTGCGAGGACATCTCAAAGACGGTTTTGCTGGAGAGCTCGCTGTGCCACCAGAAGATGACCAAAAGACCCCATCCCAGCAACGTCCACCTAGCCTACCGGCAGGTTAACCTGCGCCCGCAACCGCTCCAACAAGGTGCGAGGCTGCAACAGCCCCTCAATGCGGTCAATCGGCTTCCCATCTTTGAAGAGGATCAGCGTTGGCACCGCTTGAATGCCCCAGCGAGCAGCGATGGTTGGGTACTTTTCGGTGTCAACCTTCACAAAAGTAACCGCATCCCCCACCTGAGGTTTTACCTGCTCCAACACTTGCGCCATAACCTGACAAGGGCCGCACCAGGAAGCATAAAAATCCACCAGGATCGGGGTTTTGGATCCCTGAATCATGTCGTCAAAGCTTTTGAATTGCTGTTTGTGCGCCATAGGAAACTCCAAGGGTGTTCTGAAAAGCCTGAGATGAAATCTATTTGTAAGCTAACTGTTTGAGATTAAAAATTGGTGTGGAGATCTCGCCGCAGCCTGCTTCGGTTTCCCGGTAGGATGGCTAGGGTTTGGGAGAAGAGCTAGAGCGTACCCGTAGTCTAGGGTGTTGTGGTGGACAAAGGGGCAGACTTTAGCAGGGCTTAAGCACTTGTCTTTTTTTGAGGAGTGGGATCCCAATGGCAACAAGCAGCAGCATGGTGAATCGTGGCGTGTTGGCCACAGTGCTGGCCGGGGTAGGACTCAGCCTATGGGGGGCTTGGCGTTGGCTGTGGGATCCCTGGGGCTGGGCTCAGGTAGTGGCCGGGTTGCTGCTGAGTTTGGGCAGCTTGCTCTACTGGCTCAAGACCCGCCCCGCTGACCAGCTGGTGGTGGAGCCCCAAGGCTGGCGCATCAGCCGCCACACCCCCGAGCACTGGGTCATTCAAGCGGAGTTTGTGGCTCGCAACCTCAACCCCCTTTTGGAAGTCACCTTGGCCCAGGTGGAGCCGCGACTGCATTTGCTCAGCGCCGGATCCCTAGAAGGCATTCACAACCGCCTACGCCTGCGCTCTCGCCATCCGGATCTTCCCCCCCGCCAAGACAACTACTGGCAGGCCTACATCATCACCCCCCAGAACCAGACTGGCCTAGAAGTCGAGATCGAGCTGAAGGGGGAAGGGCTGGCCCATTTGCGCTCTGCCTGGCTGGAGTTGGACTACATCCAGTACGGGCGGCAGCGGCGCACCCTCAAGACCAGCCATCTCATCCTGCCGTTGCAGGAGGTGGAGCCCTTGCCAGAGCTGAACTGGCAGAAGCAGGGATCCCTCCTTTGGGCCGCCGTTCCCACCCATCTGCTGACCCCCAGCGATGACTTGGCCGAGGTGCTACGGCGGTATGTAGGCCCTCACATCCAGCCCGGCGATATGGTGGCCATCTCGGAAAGCGCCGTGGCTATTGTCCAGGGCAACTTCCGCCATCCCCTGCAGGTGCAGCCCGGCTGGCTGGCCCGCACCCTGTGCTACTTCTTCCCCTCCAAGACCAGTCTTTCAAGCTGCTACGGGATGCAGACTTTGATTGACTGCTCCGGGGCCTGGCGGGTGGTGTGGGCTTTTGTGGTGGGATCCCTGGCCAAACTGCTGGGGATCCCGGGGGTCTTTTATGCCCTGGCGGGGGAGCAGGCCGATCTCATCGACGACGTTACTGGCACCCTGCCTCCCTATGACCAGTTCATCGTGCTGGGGCCGCGGGATCCGGCCAAGTTGGTGGGGGATCTGCATCGGCAGACGGGCTACGAAGTGGCCATCGTGGATGCCAACGACCTGGGAGAGGTGAAGCTCCTGGCCGCCACCTCCGGGGTGCAGGGATCCCTGGTGAAGCAGGCGCTGCGCAAAAACCCCGCCGGCAATGCCGCTGAACAAACCCCCCTTGTGCTGATCAGGAAGATGACACCTGACTGAGGCTCTGCTGGGATCCGAGGGCTTGCATCGCCTGGTGAGTGGAGAGGAAGAAGCGCTCAGCGCCCACTTTCTCCACAAACCCAGCCTTTTGGAGGCGATCCATTACCGGCCCCTTCACCTCGGCCATGGCAAAGCCCACCCCTGCCTGCTGCAAACGTTCCACCAGCTGGGTCAGCACTTCCAAAGCGCTGCCGTCGATGAAGTTGATGGCGCTGGCAACGAGCAGCACCTGCTCCACTGTGGGTCGCGCCGCCACCTCCCGCAGTAGATACTCCTGCAAGTAGGCTGCGTTGGCAAAAAACAGGCTCTCGTCCACCCGCACTGCCAAGATACGGGGATCGGTAATCACCTTATGGCGCTGCACGTTGCGGTAGTGCTCCGTACCAGGCACCTGACCCACGATGGCAATGTGAGGACGGCTAGCCCGCCAAAGAAAGAGCAGGATGGAGACTAACACCCCTATTCCGATCCCCTGCTCCACTCCGATCCCCAGCACACTGGCAAAGGTTACCAACCAAACCAGGGCATCGCCACGGTCGTAGCGCCAGCTTTGCAGCAGGGGGTGAAAATCCACCAGGGCCAGCACCGCCACCAGAACAATGGCCGCCAGGGTGGTCTGGGGCAAGAAGGTGAACAGGGGCATCAGCCAGATGACCGTCAAAGCCACCAACAGGCCGGTGATTAGGGAGGCCAGGCCACTGTTGGCGCCTGCTTGAAAGTTCACCACCGACCGGCTGATGCCTCCCGTTACCGGATAGCCGCCACTGCAGGCTGCTGCCAAGTTGGCTGCCCCCAAAGCCAACAGATCTTGGTTGGGATCCACCTTCTGCCGCCGCTGGCTGGCCAAGGACTGCCCCACGGCATAGCTCTCCGTGAAGCCCACCAAGCTAATGGCCAAGGCGGTGGGCAGAAGCGCTGTCCACTGTCCCCAGCTCAACGAGGGAAAGCCCAAGGGGGGCAACCCGGAAGGAATGGAGCCAACAACAGATACCCCTGCCCTCTCCGAGAGGTTTAGGCCCCAGACCAACAGGCTGGTCACGAGCACAGCCGCTAGCGGTGCCCCCTTGGTCAAAATCAAGGCCCAACCTGGAGGCACACCCCAACGCCGCAGTTGGTGGGGCAACTTTCGCTGAGCGTACACCAGCAGGGATACGGCCAGCAGCCCCAAGCCAAAGGTTACCCAGTTTACCTTATCCAGGCTTTGCCACAGCCGCTGCACCAACAGCAAGAAGGACTCCGTATTGGCGATCTTGACCCCCAGGAGGTGGCGGAGCTGGCTGAAGCCGATGATCAAGGCCGCCGCGCTGCCAAAGGCAGTCACCACCGTGTGGCTTAAGAAATTGGCCAAAAACCCCAGCCGCAACAACCCCATGGCCCCCTGGACCAGACCCACCTCCAAGGCCAGCCCCAAAGCCAACTGTCCATACTCCGGGCTGCCCGGCAAGGACTCCGTCCCGCTGACGCGACCGGCCAGCGGCTCTAACCCTGCCGCCACCAAGAGGGAGATGATGGCCACTGGCCCTACCGCCAAGGCGCGGCTGGATCCCAGTAGTCCATAGACGATCACCGGCAAAATACTGGCGTACAAGCCCACTTGGGGGGGCAACCCGGCCAACAGGGCATAGGCCATGCTCTGGGGCACCAACAGAATGGCCACCACAAGGCCGGCGATCAGATCTCCCGGCAAATCTGATCGTTGATAGTGGAAGACCCAAAGGGACTCCTTAGCAAAGGGCAGGTACCGCGCCAGGATCCCCTGCCCCCCAGAGGAAGTAGAAGGGATCCCGTTCATAGAGACTGACCTCGGTTCCAGGGCATGCGAGCCAAGAGCAGAGCCATGCCACAGGTGTTGGTTACACCCGCAAACACCAGCCCAGCGCCCACAAAGCCACTCAGCAGCAGCCACCAGGGGTTGACAAAGGCCCCCAGAAGGGTTCCGGTGAGCACCAGGGATCCCGCCGCAATCTGCACCTGCCGCATGATGGAGATGGGAGCATTTTGGGTGCGGGTAACGGGCAGCTTGGCCGCTTTCCAAGCCTCGATCCCGCCCTTGAGGCTAATCACCTCCGGCCAGCCGCGGTCTAGCAACTGACAACCGGCGCGGATGGAGCGGCTGCCCATGCGGCACTGCAACACCACCGGCTTTTCTGGCGTAGAGGCGGGCACTTTGGCGGGATCAAAAGTGGAGAGGGGCAGGTTGATGGCCCCCGGGATCCGCTCATCCGCATATTCTCCCGGCTCCCGCACATCGATGAGCTGGACTCGCCCCTGATCCAGCCACTGTTTTAAGGTCAGGGCATCGATCTCCTTGATACGGGGATCCCGTTCTTGCGAAGCGGAAGGGATAGGGTTTTGTTGGGTTACGGTCATGGTTGTCTCCTTGCTTTTGGCGTTGTCTAAAATGCAAAATGCAGCGATTTTTGGGATTAATCCCCCTCCTCAAGCAAATGACTGGGCTCACCGGGGTAAAACCGGCTATCCAGGATTTGCTCTGAGGAATAAGGGCAGGTTTTGGGGAAAATCTTTCTGGGCAGCTTGGTCTCCTCCAGGGCCAGCTTCAGCGCCCCCAAGTAAGACTTGGAGATGGCCTCTGGCAAATAGGGCTTGAGACTTGGGCTTTCTTCAAGAAGCTCCAGAACTTCCTGCCGCTGCAGCTGGAGGGTGAGGAGCCGGCTTGCGGATCTCCCCTCTGGCTGGTACTCCCACTTGAGGAGATGCCCAACCAAAACTGCAAGTCGGTTTCGCAGTTCCTGCCGCTGTTGCCTGCCCAACGATTCAATCTCCTCGACTAAATTGGGCAGATCCAGCTTCTCCCAGGCCCGATCCCGCAGAAATTGAGCTTGTTGCTGGATCCAAGCGTAGAAATCGCTCTCATAGAGACTTTCTCGATCCACGCTCAAACTCTCCATTTCTGGCAAGCCAATTGAGAGAAGGTTACCCAGAGCAGCGGGCCCTCACCATCGGAGTTTCACATGGGCTCCCCAGCCGGCGGGGGCTTACCCTGCACCTCGCTGCCCAGAAGGAATTAAACCGCTGCTGCCACTTGGCCGCACTGCTCGTTGGCCGGCACCGCTTCCTGGATCTTCTTCGGCTGGGGCAGGTTGAGGCTGTTCATCAGGGCAATGAAGCTCTCACGGGAACGCAGGTTGCCCGTTTCCGGATCCACAAAGCGCGGGTTCCAGCGCTTCTCCTCGCCAATGGTGGAGACGGTGTGCCCGCGATAGTCGTGGCCAGGATAGACCAGCGTCTCATCGGGCAGCGTAAACAAGTGCTGGGTAACATGGTCGTACATCAGGCCGGGATCCCCGCTTTGGAAATCCGTGCGGCCACAGCCGCGGATCAGCAGGGCATCTCCGGTAAGGACGCGATCCCCATTGACGCGGTAGGTCATGTGGCTGTCGGTGTGGCCCAGGGTAGCGATGGCTTCAATGACGACGGATCCCACTTGCAGCGTTTCCCCATGACCGATGAAACGATCTGCACATTGAGCCTTGGCCTGTACCGGCACCACCCCTTGGCAGCCGGTCAATTCCCGCAGCTTCCCGGTTCCCGTAATGTGATCGGCGTGAACGTGGGTTTCCAGGCAGTACTTCAAGGTTAGACCCAATTCCCGAATCAGCTTCAAATCCCGCTCCACCTGCTCCAGCACTGGATCCACCAGGGCGGCCTCGCGAGTTGACGGATCCGCGATTAAATAGGTGTAGGTGCTTGTTTCTGCGTCGAACAGTTGGCGAAATAGCATAGTGCCCTCCTGTCTGGTATCGAAAGCCCGACGTGAACTTGGACTTTCTAGGAACACTATATAACTATCTAGTGTTAAAATCAAGTTGCATGGACGGCGCAAGCAGGTTTGTTGATTGGGGAAAAGCCGGTGAGCAGAGCGGATGTGAATGAGTGTCGCACAATCCTGACGCCGCAGGTTCTCAACAGCGTGGCGGAGTACTTCAAGGTTTTGGCGGAACCCAGCCGGCTGCAGATCCTGTGTGAGCTGCGCTCTGGGCCGAAGAATGTAACCCAGATTCTGGAAGCCACCGGCATGGGCCAGGCCAATGTTTCCAAGCACCTGAAAATCTTGGCGCAGGCAGGGATCGTCAGCCGTCAGCCCAAGGGGGTGAGTGTTTATTACCAAATTGCGGATCCCATGTGCTTTGAGCTGTGCGAAGTGGTATGTCGGCAGTTGGTGAGTCGGCTACAACAGCAAGCCCGCCAACTGGAGCCGCTGGCAGCCATTCACCCAGGTCAATCGAGCTGAGGCGAAAATGGTTCTCAAACGGGTTGGGGTTGTCGGGAGCACCTGATGATTAGTCCAGCCCCAGCCGCTGACGAAAGTAAGGGATGGTCTGTTGCAGCCCAACTTGCAGCGGGATCCGAGGTTCCCACCCCAAGAGGGCACGGGCTTTGCGAATGTCGGGCCGCCGCTGCTTGGGATCATCTGTTGGCAGGGGCCGGTAAACAACAGGAGAAGGGCTGCCGGTGAGGGCGAGCACCTGCTGGGCCAGCTCCAGGATCGTGAACTCCTCTGGGTTGCCCAAGTTAAAGGGTCCGGGGTAGGGGCTGTTCATCAGCCGGATCAAGCCTTCCACCAGGTCGGAGATGTAGCAAAAGCTGCGGGTCTGGGATCCATCCCCATAGACCGTCAGGGGATCCCCGCGCAGGGCCTGGACGATAAAGTTGCTCACCACGCGGCCATCGTCCTCCCGCATGGCGGGGCCGTAGGTGTTGAAGATGCGGGCCACCCGGATCTCCGTCTGGTATTGCCGCTGCCAGTCGAAGGTGAGGGTTTCCGCCAAGCGCTTGGATTCGTCGTAGCAGGCCCGCGGGCCGATGGGGTTGACGTGGCCCCAGTAGTCTTCCGGTTGGGGATGCACTTGGGGATCCCCGTACACTTCTGAAGTCGAGGCCAGCAGGAACCTCGCTCCCGTTTTCTGGGCCAGTTGCAGCAGGTGATAGGTGCCCCAGACGCTGGTGCGGATGGTGCGGATGGGATCCGCTTGGTAGTGGGGGGGAGAAGCGGGGCAGGCCAGGTGGTAGATCTGCTGGATCCCAGCCTCTGCCAAAGCGGGCGGCAGGGGCTCGGCAACGTCGTGCCAGATGAGCTGAAAGGCGGGGTTGTCCAGATGGGCCTGGACATTGAGCTGCCGGCCTGTGGAGCCATTGTCCAGGCAAATGACCCAGTGGCCTTCTTGCAGAAGGCGGGTTACCAAGTGGGATCCGATAAATCCCAGGCCACCCGTAACCAGGATCTTCATGATTTCCCCTGATTTCCCCAGCACCTACCAGCCCACTCCAATGAGGGTTATGCCCGCCTGCCGCACCGCCTCCCGATCCAGACAGTTACGGCCATCGATGAGCAAGGGCCGCCGCATCAGCTCTGCAATCCGTCGGTAATCCAGCGACAAAAACTCCGGCCACTCCGTCACCAACACCAGGGCATCGCAGTCCTGGGCCAGCCGGAACACATCCGTTTCCACCACCACATGGGCTAGCCCCTCCCGCATCCCCGAGGCGGATACAATTGGATCATATGCCTTGACCTTGGCCCCCAGACGGTGGAGTTGTTCGATCAAAGTCAGGGAAGGGGCATCCCGCAGGTCGTCGGTGTGGGGTTTAAACGTGAGGCCCAAAAGGCCAACGGTTTTACCCTTGAGCACCTTGAGGGCTTGCTGCAGCTTTTCCACCAAACGTTGCCGCTGTTCTCGGTTGACCTCCACCGTGGCCCGCAACAGCTTGGCCTCATAGCCGTAGTCAGCAGCGGTTTGAATAAGAGCCGCCAGATCTTTGGGGAAGCAGCTTCCGCCCCACCCTATGCCAGCCTTGAGAAAGGCGCGGCCAATGCGCCTATCTAGGCCGATCCCTTCTGCCACCTGGGTGATGTCGGCGCCGGTGCGCTCGCAGATGTTGGCCATTTCGTTGATGAAGCTAATCTTGGTGGCCAGGAAGGCGTTGGCGGCATACTTGATCATTTCGGCAGAAGCCAGGTCGGTCACCAGCAAAGGCACGGGATCCCCTTGCAGGCCCTGCTGGCGGTTGAGGATGGGTTCATACAGCTGCCGCATGATTTCAATGGCGCGGGGGCTGTTGGAGCCAATCACAATGCGATCCGGGTAGAAGGTATCTTGGATGGCACTGCCCTCCCGTAGGAACTCGGGGTTGCTCACCACGTCAAACTGCGGCGTCCAAGGCGAAAGCTCCAAGGTCAGGGATCTGGCCTCTGGATCTCTCCCCACTTCTCGGCTGCTCAGCCGCTGCTTGGCGGCTTCGGCGGCCCCGTCCAAAATGAGCATGCGCACCCAGTCCCCAGAGCCAATGGGCACAGTGGATTTGTTGACAATGACTCGATAGTGCTCGTCCAGATGCTGGCCAATTTCCCGCGCCACTGCTTCCACGTAGCGCAGATCGGGATCCCCGCTGGGCAGGGCCGGGGTGCCCACGGCAATAAACACCACCTCGCTGGCCTGGATCCCAGAGCCCAGATCGGTGCTAAAGTGCAGCCGACCCGCCGCAGTTCCCTCCCGCACCAGCTCTTCCAGGCCGGGCTCGTAGATGGGCAGGCGACCCCGCTGCAGCCCTTCAATCTTGGCGGGGTTGTTGTCCACACAGATAACGCTATTTCCTAGGTGAGCCAGGCAAGCCCCTGTTACCAGGCCCACATAGCCAGCGCCTACCACAGCAACGTGCATACTCAGAGTTCGCTCCCCAATCGGCGGCCACTTGACTAAGCCTTAGCAGCTTGCTTTTAGGGTACCCTCCCTTACCCCCATTGAGGTCGGTGACAGAATAAAGCAGGATATCTGTGGATCCCCGCTCGAGCTGCAGTGAGCTTTCTGGATTCTGCTGCCATAGCCAGCCGCCGTCAGCGCCAAGTGCAGAGGGTGCTGTACGTCACGCTAGGGCTAAATGTCCTGGTGTTTCTGATCAAGTTAATCCTGGGGCTGACGACGGGATCCCTGAGCCTCATTGCCGATGCCCTACACAGCTCCACCGACAGCGCCAGCAACATTTTGGGCTTGGTGGCCATGCGCTTTTCTTCGCCAGAGCCCGATGACGACCATCCCTACGGCCATCGCAAGTTTGAAGCCATTGGAGCGCTGGGGATCGCCGCCTTTTTGGGGATGGCCAGCCTGGAGATCCTGCGCACAGCCGTGGAGCGGTTTTGGGAGCCCCAGCCCCACCTGCAGATCGATGAGCTGACCTTGGGGATGATGGTGGGCGTGCTGGGCATTAACGTCTTTGTCACCCTCTACGAGCACCGCTGGGGCAAAGCTCTGTCCAGCTCGCTGCTGTTGGCCGATGCGCGCCATACCCTCAGCGACGTTGGGGTAACGCTGACGGTGTTGCTGGGGTTGGCCGGCATGCATTATTGGGGGATCCCTTGGTTGGATCAAGCCCTGGCTTTGCCGGTGGCGCTGCTGGTGCTCCGAAGCGGCTGGGAAGTGCTGCAGGAGAATCTTCCCTACCTCACCGACCGGGTGGCGATCCCCTCTGAGGCCCTGCGGGATCTGATCCTGAGCGTGCCAGGCGTGCTCGACTGCCATGACATCACTTCCCGCGGGATCCCAGGGGAAATGGTCTTTATCGAGATGCACCTGGTGGTGGAGCCACAGGACATTGAGTCCGCCCACCACCTTACCGAGGAAGTTGAACGCCTCTTGCAAGGGCGCTACGGGCCAGCGCGGATCCTCATCCACCTGGAGCCTCGCTCCCATATCGAGCAACCCTAGCAGGAGCATGCCTCTAACCCCCAAAACCCTGAACTTTGCTGAATTTACTGAGCTTTAGGCGGTTTGGCAAAAGTCATT
>NZ_JANSIA010000094.1:0-11063 GCF_047461835.1 Synechococcus sp. R60.1
GCTCTGGGTGTTATGCTCAGAGCTTTGCGGGATACCGCCTTTCTGTTCGGACTCCGTCCCGCTAACGCGAACGGAAACGGACAGAATGCTATCGCTTCACCGTTGAGCAGTAATGCTCAGCAGTGTTCAGCGTAAATGTATCAGCCTTTCTCTGTAGACGTTCGATTGCACCTAAAAAATTGCCCCGCCCATCACCGGGCGGGGTTATTGCTGCATCCTCAGGCCAGCTTAAACTGCCTCTGGAACTTTGGCCTCTTCCGCCGCCACTTCCTGCACCACGATCTTGCCCCGGAACACCACGTAGTTGTAGATGTTGTAGGACAAGATAACCGGGATCAGAAAGCCAATAAAGGTGAGCATAAACACCAGGGAGCTGGGGGAGGCCGCCGCTTCGTAGATGGTGACGCTGGGGGGGATGATGTTGGGGAAGACCATGAACCCCAAGCCGATAAAAGAAAGCGCAAAGATCAAAAAAGTGTAAACCAAAACGCTATTTTCTTCCCGCCGGCGCAGGCTGCGCAGCAACAACGCCACCAACAAAAGTCCCAGAACTGGGATGGCAGCAAAGATGTAGAAAAGAGGGGGCGAGAAAAGCTGAGCACGCGCCTGCTCGGACATGATAGGAGTGCTGATGGTGATAAACACTGCCCCCAGTAAAGTTGTCCAGGTGGCGATGGTTGCCGTCTTGTAGTAGGTTTCCTGAAGCTCGCCGGTGGTCTTAACGATTAGGTAGGCTGAGCCGATTAACACATAGCCCTGGATCAAAGTAAGAGCCACCAACAGCGTGCGCCAGGTCAGCCAATCCCAGGGGCTGCCGGCAAAGTGGCCGGCTTCGTCCACTTGGATCCCTTCGAAGACGCTGCCCAAGGCAAATCCCTGGCCCAAGGCTGCCAAAAAGCTGCCCACTCCAAAGGCCAGGTTCCACACCAACTTGTTGTCGGCGTTTTCCCGAAACTCGAAGGAAACGGCCCGCAAGATCAGGCCCACCACCATGATCACCAAGGGTATGTAGAGGGCATTGAGAATGGTGGCGTAGGCGAGAGGAAAAGATCCAAATAGGGATCCCCCCATCAACACCAGCCACGTCTCGTTGGCATCCCAAACATTGCCCAAGCTGGTCATGAGAATGCTGCGCCGCGTCTCGCTGGAGGCCGTCAGGGAGAGGATACCAACTCCCAGATCAAACCCGTCCAGCAGAACGTAGAGAAATAGGAATAGGCCCAGGATAAAAAACCAAACCTGGGGCAGAAACCGCTGTAAAGGCTCAAAAGATTCCATCGCTGTTCCCTCTGCTTTGAGTATTTCTGACCAGTGCGAGACAGTTCCCGATGGCGATCCCCAGTCCCTCTCCCTCTAGGGAAGGGAAGTTGGGAGTTGACGTAGCGAAGGGTTTCACTGCTGTGGGGAATGGGCCTGCTACGTTGCCCTGTTGCTACTTGGAGTCACCAGTTAGATGGCTACCAAACTGCTGCTACCGAGCTTCTGCAGGACGGCGATCCGGTTCGTGGCGGGCAGGCTCGACCACGATCACCGGCTGCGTTGCCGGGACAGGGGCGGGCAACTCCAGGTTTGGCCCTTCGCGGATGATGCGGCTGCCAAAGTAAAGGGCGGCCACGAAAAACACGGTGTACAAGATGGTCAAGCCGATCAAGGAGAACAACACTTCTCCTGCCGGCAGCGGTGAAACCGATTCCACCGTGCGCAGTTGTCCATACACAATCCAGGGCTGCCGACCCACACAGCGGACGATCCAACCAGTTTCAACGGCGATGTATCCCAGGGGTGCTGCGAAGATCCAAGCTCTCATCAGCCATTTCTGCTGAGAAAGGGCCTCCACTGAGAGCTTGCCCCTCAGCCATTGGACAAGGGTAACTCCGACAAGCCCGGCCAGAAAAAGACCAATGGCCACCATCGTTCTGAAGGAGTAGTAGATCAGGCCGACCATGTGGGGACGATTTTGGGGATCCCAGCTTTTGAGCCCTTGAATGGGTCGATCCAAGCGGGGTTTGAACTCCAGCAGATAGCCCAGCGCGCCAGGGATCTTCACCTCCCACTCGTTGCGCTCTTCGCGGTCGTTGGGCACAGCCAACAGGCTCCAGTCTGCCCGCTCGCCGGCAGGGATCGTCTCCCACTGGGCCTCCATGGCCGCCAGCTTGGCCGGCTGATAGCGATAGACTTGCTCCGCGCTCAGATGGCCGACGAACACCTGCAAAGGGGCGACCACTAGGGTCATTGCCAAGACCACTTTGAGGGAGCGGGAGAAGAACTCGCTGTGCCGCCGCTTGAGAATGTACCAGGCACTGATGCCACCGATAACAAACAAAGAGGTTTCCAAGGTGGCAAAAAACATGTGCAGAAAGCTGTTGACCATGAAGGGGTTGACAATAGCTTGCAGGTAGTCCCGCACCACAAATTTCCCATCGACGAACACGCCACCTGCCGGCGTCTGCAGCCAAGAGTTGGCCGTCAGGATCCAAAAGGTGGAGAGGTTGGCGCCAAAAGCCACCAGGATCGTCGAGATCCAGTGAATCACTGGCGGCACCCGATCCCAGCCGAACAGCATGATCCCCAGAAAGCTGGCCTCCAGCATAAAAGCCATCGTGCCTTCAAACCCCAGGATGGTGCCGAAAAAATCTCCCACTGCTTCGGAGAAGGGCGCCCAGTTCATGCCAAACTGAAAGGCCATTGGCAAGCCTGAGGCCACGCCAATACCGAAGTTCAACACATAGAGTTTTGACCAGAAACGGGCGTGACGGTAGTAATCTAGGTTGCGGGTTTTCAGCCAAAGTCCCTCAACAACAACGAGATAAATGGCCATCCCCGTTGTTAAAACCGGCCACAACATGTGAAAAATGGCCGTGAGGGCAAACTGTAGACGAGAAAGGGCAACGGTATCTAGAAACATGATTTGTACCAAGCTTAGATGAATTGGCCAATACAGCTTTTTCCGACAACATCCTCTGCAGTTGATGCAGCTACACCTCTTGCATGAAAAACATCTTGCTCCCTAGCAGACATTGGATGAGGCCGGGAAAGCTCTGCTTTTTGTTCCTTCTAACATCGAATCTTGGCTAAGACAATTGACAGGCCGTCCGACTCTAAAGGTTAATTTTAGGATTCTGGAAGTGTGAACTCTTTTTTGTAATTTAGACTACAAGACAAAGAGCGCACTGCGAACCTAGCGGCCAAAGCCTGGCAGGCCGCTAGTATAGGATTTTGGTTTTTTTCGTCTTTAAACAACAAAACTGTTGTCTTGTTGTATAGATCCAGGAGCGATTCCCAGCAAGGGAGGACTTCCGGTTTACAGAGCCGGCAGACGGCTGCTGATCGTCCCCGGAGCCTGCCAGAATTGGGATCCCTGCTTGTTGGGATCGCAGTTTGCAGTGTGGGGTGGAAGATGTCGTTTATCCCGCTGGTGCGCTTTCTGGCCCAATCTGGCTTGATGCAAGAGTTGGCCGCCCGGTTGAGATCACGGCGACAGGCAGATCTGCAGGGGGCAGGGCGGATTGCCAAGGGGTTGATCGCCTCGGCTTTGGCCCAGCAGGAGGGAAGATCCCTGCTGGTGATCACTGCCACGCTGGAAGAAGCAGGCCGCTGGACAGCGCAATTGGAGGGCATGGGCTGGGAGACGGTGCAGCTCTACCCCACCTCCGAGGCTTCCCCTTACGAACCTTTTGACCTGGAACCGGAGCTGGTGTGGGGCCAGTTTCAGGTGCTGGCCGATTGCCTCCAGGGGAAGAAGGGCATGGCCATTGTGGCGACAGAGCGGGCCCTCCAACCCCACCTCCCTCCCCCAGAGGTGTTGCGGGCCTTTTGTCTCCAGCTGGAACCCGGCTTGGAGATGTTTCCCCAGCAACTGGGGCAGCAGTTGACCCGTCTGGGCTACCAGCGGGTGAGTCTGGTGGAAAGCGAGGGGCAGTGGAGCCAAAGGGGCGACATTCTCGACGTTTTCCCAGTGGCCTGCGAGTGGCCGGTGCGCCTAGAGTGGTTTGGCAACGAGCTGGAGCGGCTGCGGGAGTTTGACCCAGTCAGCCAGCGCTCCCAAGATGGGATCCCCTACGTCTGGCTGACCCCCACTGGCTACGGACCCATCCTCTGGCCAGCGCTGCAGGAAAAGGCGGATTGGCTCTCCCCAACCCTGCGGCAGCAGTTGGAGCAGTCGCCGACTCCTCCGGAGGGCTTGCGCCGTTTTCTCGGCCTGCTCTACGATCCGCCAGCCAACCTGCTGAGCTATCTGGATCCCGAGGCTTTGATCCTGATCGACGAGCCGGAGCAGTGCCAAGCCCACAGCCGGCAGTGGCTAAGCCACGCCCAGGAGCAGTGGCAGCTGGCCCGGGCCAGCGAGCCAGCTCTGGTGCCTTTCCACCGCCCCTTTGATCTCAAGGCTCCCGACTGGGATCCCTTCCCCTGCCTGTTGGCCCGCACCTTTGCCCCTGCTGGCGAAGCCGAAGCTGCCCTTGACCTAAAAAGCCGGCCTGTGCCTACTGCTCCCCACCAGTTTGGATCCCTGGCCAAAACCCTGCGCGAGTACCGCAAGCAGCAGTTGCAGGTGTGGATCCTCTCTGCCCAGCCCTCCCGCACCGTAGCTCTGCTGCAGGAACACGACTGCCCCGCCCAGTACGTGCCCAATCCCAAAGACTTCCCGGCCATCGAGCGCCAGCTGCAGTCCTACACCCCAGTGGCCCTCAAGTATTCCGGCCTGGCCGAGCTGGAGGGGGTTCTCCTGCCCACCTTGGGGTGGGTGGTGCTCACCGACCGCGAGTTTTTCGGCCAGCACAGCCTGGCCACCCCTACTTATGTGCGCAAGCGCCGCCAGGCCAGCTCTCGCCAGGTGGATCCCAACCTGCTCAAGCCAGGGGATTTTGTCGTTCACAAGGCGCATGGCATTGGCCAGTTTCTGCGCTTAGAAAGCCTCACCATTGGGGGCGAAACCCGCGAGTACCTGGTTATTCAATACAGCGATGGCCTGTTGCGGGTGGCTGCCGACCAGGTCAACTCCCTTTCCCGCTACCGCGCCAGCGGGGATGGACCACCTGCCCTGCACAAGATGTCCGGCAGCACCTGGGAAAAGACCAAACAGAAGGTGAAAAAGAGCCTGCGAAAAGTGGCCTTTGACCTGCTGCAGCTCTATGCCAAACGCGCCGAACAGGAGGGCTATGCCTTCCCGCCCGATTCTCCTTGGCAACAGGAGCTGGAAGATTCTTTCCCCTATCCCCTGACGCCGGATCAACTCCGAGCTGTCCAGGAGATCAAGCGGGATATGGAATCTCCACGCCCTATGGATCGGCTGCTGTGTGGGGACGTGGGCTTTGGCAAAACAGAGGTGGCAATCCGTGCCATTTTCAAGGCCGTAACCGCCGGCAAGCAAGTGGCTCTTTTGGCGCCGACCACCATTCTCACCCAGCAGCACTACCACACCCTCAAAGAGCGCTTTGCTCCCTATCCTATTCAAGTGGGCTTGCTCAACCGCTTCCGCACCTCGGAGGAGAAAAAAGAAATCCTATCCCGTCTCAAGAGTGGCGAACTGGATGTTGTGGTGGGCACCCACCAGCTTTTGGGCAAGGATGTGCAATTTCGGGATTTAGGCCTTTTGGTGATTGACGAAGAGCAGCGCTTTGGCGTCAACCAAAAAGAGAAGATTAAGCTGCTGAAAACCCAGGTGGATGTGCTGACGCTCACCGCCACCCCCATCCCGCGCACCCTGTATATGGCCTTGTCGGGGCTGCGGGAAATGAGCCTGATCCAAACTCCCCCGCCTTCCCGTCGGCCCATTAAAACTCACCTTTCGCCCTACAACCCCGAAGTCATCCGTACGGCTATCCGCCAAGAGTTGGATCGCGGCGGTCAAGTCTTCTATGTCGTCAACCGCATTGAAGGCATCGAAGAAACCAGTGCCAAATTGCGGGAGTGGGTGCCCGGTGCTCGCATTGCCATTGCCCACGGGCAGATGCCGGAAGGGGAGCTAGAGGCAACGATGCTGGCTTTTAACAATGGGGAAATCGATATCCTGGTCTGCACGACGATTATCGAATCCGGTTTGGATATTCCCCGCGTCAACACCATTTTGATTGAAAATGCTCAGGAGTTTGGATTGGCTCAGCTATACCAGCTGCGGGGGCGGGTGGGCCGGGCTGGGATCCAAGCCCATGCTTGGCTGTTTTACCGAGAAGACGGGATCCTCACCGAGGAGGCCCGCAAACGCCTACAGGCCATTCAGGAATTTACCCAACTGGGATCCGGCTATCAGTTGGCAATGCGGGATATGGAAATTCGTGGCATTGGCAACCTGCTGGGAACGGAACAATCCGGGCAAGTCAATGCGGTGGGCTTCGATCTTTACCTGGAAATGCTGCAAGAAGCCATTCGAGAAATTCGCGGCCAGGAGATCCCACAGGTGGAGGACACACAAATTGACCTCAATGTAACCGCCATGATCCCGCAAAGCTATATCCCCGACGAAGATCAAAAGATGCAGGCTTATCGACACCTGGCTGCTGCCGGCTCTCGGGTCGAGCTGTTGCAAATTGCCCAGGAATGGCAAGACCGCTTTGGCCCCCTGCCCAAGCCCACTCAGGAGCTGCTGCGGGTAATGGAGCTGAAGGTGCTGGCCCGAGCCCTGGGCTTTTCCCGCATTAGGCCAGCCAAGGAGCATGTCCTTTTGGAAACCCCCATGGAGGAGCCCGCTTGGAATCGCCTGAAAGAGGCCCTGCCCACTCACCTGCAGCCTCGCTTTGTTTACCAACCGGGCAAGGTGACGGTGCGGGGTCTGGGGATGGTACCGGCAGCGCAGCAACTGGAGAGCCTTTTGCAGTGGCTAGACAAAATGAGTTTGGCCCTGAGCCGGATGGAGGCTGGGATCCCAATGACCCCCTAGATCTTGCCGGATCCCTCTCGAGGCGGGCCCATGCTCTGGTGTGAGAGAGTGGAATGGCCGGCCCTCCTCTCTTCAGCACTCCTTTTTGCATCGGCTTCGCGTTTGCATCGGGTTCGCGTCATGAAAGTTCTAGAAGCTCACCACCTCCAAAAAACCTACCGGCAGGGGAGCAAGGAGGTGCGGGCGGTGGTGGATGTCTCCCTGACGCTGGCAGCAGGGGAGATCCTGGCTTTTTTGGGGCCCAACGGGGCCGGCAAGACCACCACCATTAAGATGATTGCCGGCCTGATCCAACCCGACGCGGGCACAGTGTGCGTTCTCGGACGGGATCCCCATACCGATCCGGGGGCCCTGGCCCAAGTGGGGGCAGTGCTGGAAGGCAATCGCAACCTCTACTGGCGGATGACCCCCCTACAGAACCTGGAGTACTTCGGTGTGCTGCGGGGGCTATCCCCCAGAACCGCTCGGCAACGGGGGTTAGAGCTGCTGGAGACCTTTGGCCTGCAGGAGAAACAAGATGTGGCCGTGCAAACCCTTTCGCGGGGCATGCAGCAGAAGGTGGCCATTGCCGTCGCCCTCCTGCATCAACCGGCCCTGTTGCTGCTGGATGAGCCCACCCTGGGGTTGGATGTGGAATCGGCGCAAGCGGTGAAATCCCTGATCCGCCAAATTGCCGCTTCGGGTCGAGCCATCTTGCTCACCACCCATCAACTGGATATTGCGGAAGCGCTCTCGGATCAGGTAGCCGTTATTCGACAAGGGGTGATCATCGCCCAAGCCCCCACGGGAGAGTTGATCCGGCACTTTGCCGGCGCCGTCGGTACTTACCGGATCGAGCTGGAACAGGGGCTGGATCCCTGGAGGGTTGAACAACTGGCCCGCCAAGGGGTGGAGATTCTCGGATCCCATCGGGTGCGGTTCAGCGGCCCGCCAGAGATGCTCTATCAGGTGCTGGAGATCTTGAAGCCTTTGCCCTTGCTCAGCCTCAAACGAGAGGAAGCCGATCTCACCCATATTTTCCTCGAGTTGTTGAAAAGGGGAGAGGGGCAAGGATGATGCCGGTGATACACCTGTTTTGGGCTGAACTGAAGCGGGCCTGGATCCAGTACATTCGCTATCCGGCGGAGGCCCTGGGCGGGATCCTGATCACCACGTTCTTCTTCTATGCCCTCTTTGCCGGCGCCCAATATGTGGCAGGGCCTGCCTCCCAATTTGGCGAACGGTTGGATGCGGTGGTGATCGGCTATGTGCTCTGGACGCTGGTCATTTTTGTGGTGAACGACATCGCCCTTAACCTGCAGGTGGAAGCCCAGACAGGCACCTTGGAGCAGGTGTTGCTCTCGCCATTTTCGGCAGCCACTCTCTTCTTGGCACGGGCTTGTGCCAGCTTGGTGTTGCGCTTTTCCATTGTCGTCGTCATTCTGGGCGTCATCTTATTGCTGACGGGCAGCCGGTTGCGGTTTCCCCCTGCTCTGGTGTTGCCTTTGGTGAGCGTGGTGCTGGGGGCCTACGGCTTCTCGTTTTTGCTGGGATCCGCCGCTCTGATTTGGAAGCGAATTCAGCAGCTTTTAATTATCAGCCAATTCGGCTTGCTTTTTCTGTTGGCTGCTCCCACGGAAGAATGGCCGGGATCCCTGAGGTGGCTAGGGCAAAGTCTGCCCATGACGGCGGGGGCTGGGCTGTTACGCGACGTAATGGTGCGCGAGGTAGGGCTGGATCCCCTGCGCTTGGCCATGGCTCTAGCCAGCGGCATTTTCTACTTCGGCCTGGGTCTGCTGGCCTTTCGCTGGGCAATGCGGCTAGCCAAACGTCAAGGGATCCTGGGATCCCAGTAGAGGTCTGCAGGAGGGCATCTAGAGCGAACGTTGGTCGGGGGAGCGGTGCAGCAGGTGAGGGAAGTGGTATTCTACCGCTCCAGTGACCGGGTTGTTTTCGGGGAAAGCCATGCTCCGCCGGCTCAGCTCTTGCAACGCTTTTTCAATCTCATCAAAATCGGCAGGCAAGTCGATAGCGATTTCCGAAAGGGTGAGGATCCCTTGCCGCTGTTGGGCTAGCCGCAGGATCTCCCGCATCAGAGCTTGACCTTTGAGGGGCTGAGGAGGTGCTGAGGTGGTTTTTGAGGAAGCTGGGGATGGGGAGGGTCGGGATCCCTGCAGGACGGCCAGCTTGAAGTTGTAGTTCTCCACCATGCCTGGGATCAAAAACAGGTCGATCAACTGCCCAATGCCCAACAGGCCAAAGGTGAACAGCCAGAGAACGCCTGTGCCAGTCTTGCCCAGGTAGAAGCGATGGACGCCACAGATCCCGAAGATGCCCAACGCCCAGAGGATATAGGCAGTACCGACAGACTTGGGTTCAGCGGGGGGCAGCAGGTAGCGAGAACTCATGGAGATTTGACGAGATAACTCCGAGCGGGTACTTCCAGTTTGTCATCTTCTGGCCTGGACGGGCAGAAGAGAACCGGCGTGATCTCTGCAAGCAAGCTGGGATCCCTTCTACGCTCTTGTCTGAGGGAGGGCAGCCTCAACGGGAAAACAACCGGAATAATGAGATCCAAGTCCCCCAGGCTCAAAGAACTCCGTCTCCCGCTCACGCAAGCAGTGGACATGCCTATAGAAGGCAAGGGAAAGTCGATGTTTGAGCCAATTTTAATCGGGTTGAGCGCTGTGCTCTGGGGCCTCCTCTGGGGCTACGCTACACTGCTGGTTGTGCTGGTGAACTTTAAGGAGCAAGGATCGGTTTACGCCTACCCTATGCAGGCGGTGCTGGATCGCTTTGTCGAATCCTTGGGGCTGGGCTGGCTTAAGGATCTGCATGCCCTACAACTGAGGCCGCTGCGCCGGATCAGCTATGCTCTGTTTGGTGCCGTCACCCTAGGGGTGGCTTTCATGCTCTGGGTGTTGGGGTAAGGCGATGACCAGATCGACAGGCGCATTCCCGCAGCAACTGCAAATGCGTTAACCCAACCCGAGTTCTCGACAGGCTCATAATGACCGCTGCCCAACTGGTTGCTATTCTCTCCACTGCCATTGCCACCGCCACACCGGTGGTCTTCGCCTGTGTGGGGGAAACCATTACCGAGCGGGCAGGGGTGATCAACCTCTCCGCAGAGGGGACGATCATGCTGGCGGCCATGGTTGGGTTCGCCGTGGCCAAGCTGACGGGAAGCTTGGTATTGGGCTTTTTGGCTGCCGCCGCGGTGGGAGCGCTGTTTGCTGGGATCGTGGCCTTTGGCTCGCTGACCCTGAAGGGATCCCAAATTGCCATTGGTTTCGTCTTGACCCTATTGGGGGCGGATTTGTCTTCCTTTTTGGGCAATCCGTTCGTGCGGATCCCAGGGCCAACGGTGCCCAGCCTGCCCATCCCCTTCCTGAGAGAGGTGCCGCTGCTGGGGCCGCTCCTGTTCCGAGGGGATCTGTTGCTGTACGCCAGCTACGCGCTCATCGGGGGAACTTGGTTCTTTTTGTATCGCACTCAGCCTGGCCTGATGTTGCGGGCTATGGGAGAACAGCCGGCGGCGGCTTTTGCCCGCGGCACCAATGTCATTTTCTGGCGCTATGTTTACACCCTTGTGGGGGGATCCCTATTGGGCTTGGCGGGGGCTGCCTTTTCTCTGGATTTCAAGGCCGGCTGGAGCCACCGACATACAGCAGGGTATGGCTGGATTGCCTTGGCCATCGTCATCTTCGGTGGCTGGAACCCCTTGCGGGTAGCTCTGGGGGCCTACCTGTTCGGCATTTTGCAGTCCTTCGCTGGGGTTGCCCAGACTACCATCCGCGCCGTGCCCACCCAAGTTTTTACGGTGGCTCCCTTTGTGTTGATGATTTTGGTGTTGGTGCTCACCTCTGGGGAATGGTGGGAGTACGGCTTGCGCGGGATCCCACCTCGGCTGCGGCGCTGGATTCAGCAGGCGGTGAAGGCCACGCCGCCGGCAGCTCTAGGGCAGCCGTTTGAACCGGGCTAGAGGTTGCTTCCGGCACTGCGGCTTGGGGGTCGCTGATCAGCCGGATCGGAGAGGGGAATGTAAACTACCCGACTCCGACCGCTAAAGCGGTACGGAGCAGGCTTTCAGTAGCCCTGAGCCTGCTCTGCCCTACCAGAGAACAAAACAGGCCCGAACCTCTAGGCTGGTTTACGACAGCCCCCAAGAGCGCAATCACATTCGCACCATTCAAATCCGCATCCCCTT
>NZ_JANSIA010000095.1:0-11015 GCF_047461835.1 Synechococcus sp. R60.1
AATGACTTTTGCCAAACCGCCTAAAGCTCAGTAAATTCAGCAAAGTTCAGGGTTTTGGGGGTTAGAGGCATGCTCTTCTAAGGTGGGATTGGTGATGGCCAAAGCAGCCACTCCTCCCGCCAAAACCAGCCCGGAAAGCAAGGAAAAGACCTTCAGCATCGCAGCCTCCGAAACCGAATTCTTTATTCTGCTATAGGCTTGAGCCACCTCAACAGGGATCTTCCGGCAGAAGCCAAAGGGTTCTGTCCCGCTGACGCAATCGACCAAAGCCGACCCGTCGATCCCGTAGCCCTTTCGCCAGCCGCCTGCGCGGGATCAACAGCCAAACGCTCTACCCCGAAAGGACTCCTAGGAACCCGGTTCACCGGCGCTGCACGGCAACAGTGTTCCGGCAAGCCCGCAGAAGGGCTATATCCCTTGATTGAGTTGCTGGCCCACAGGATAGGATGGGATCCGATGTGCAGATGGTTTGATGTTCTCTATGGAACTTGCCGATCTAAGACGCACCCTAGAATCGCTCACCTTGCGCCTGAGCAACGCTCAGGACTATCTTTGACCTGCCCCACTTGGAGCAACAGATTGCCATCCTAGAGCAAGAAGCCTCGCAGCCGCAGTTTTGGAATGATGTAGAGGCAGCCCGCCGCCACCTGCAAAAGCTCAACAGCCTCAAGGCCTCCTGGGATCAGGTGCACCGCTGGAAGGATCGCCTGGAAGATGCTGTCAGCGCCCTCGAGCTGCTCCAAGAAGAGCCCGATCCAGAACTCCTAGCCGAGACAGCAGGATCCCTGGCAGCGGTGGAGCGGGAGTTGGGCCAGTGGGAGCTACAGCAACTGCTCTCCGGCCCCTACGACAAAAACGGTGCCATCCTCACCATCACCGCCGGTGCAGGGGGAACCGACGCCCAGGACTGGGCGGAAATGCTCCTGAAAATGTACACCCGCTGGGCCGAAAACCAGGGCTACAAGGTCAGCCTCTCGGAATACTCCGAAGGCGCCGAAGCCGGCATCAAGTCCGCCACCCTGCTGATCGAAGGCCCCTACGCCTATGGGTATCTTTCTGCCGAGAAGGGCAACCACCGCATGGAGCGCATCAGCCCCTTCAACGCCAACGGCAAACGGCAAACCAGCTTTGCTGGCGTAGAGGTGATGCCGATTCTGGAAGAGGAAAGCGAGTATGAGCTGAAGATGGAAGATCTGGAGTTCGAGACCTCCCGCTCAGGTGGGGCAGGTGGCCAAAACGTGAACAAAGTGGAAACAGCGGTGCGGGTGATCCACAAGCCCACCGGCATTGCCGTGCGCTGCACCGAGGAGCGCTCCCAACTGCAAAACAAAGAGCGGGCCATCCAGATCTTGAAGGCCAAGCTGATTGCAATGGAAGAGGAAAAACGCAGACAAAAGCTGGCCGAGATCCGCGGCGAGATGGTGACTCAGGGCTTTGGGGGGCGTATTCGCACCTACACCTTCGATCCCTACAAGCTGATCAAAGATCACCGCACCAACGCCGAAACCTACAATGTCGAGGCCTTTATGAACGGCGAGCCGGAGGAACTGATGCATTTTATCCAGGCCTATCTGCGGCAGGAATACGCCAAACAACAGGCCGCCGCAGTCTAGGGCCGGCTGTAGCGCTCCCACACCGCCTGCATGAGGGCAGCCCGCTCCTGGGCTGAGAGCTGGGTCAAGGTCAGGGGATCCCCTTCCTGGAAAAACTCCCCTACCCCCCATCCCACGGCCCGGGGAGAGGCGGTTTTCGCTTGCAGGGATCCCGCCCAAGCCAACCCGTGCCAGGCGCCGATGGGAGTCTCCAGCGCCGAAGAAAAGACCAGATCCAGGCCGGGATGGCGGCTGAGATACTCTCGCAGCGCGATGCAGGAGCCCACCAGAGACGGCTTCACCACCAGGATCCCTTTCCATCCTGACCGATGGATCGCTTGCAACTGCTCCAGGCAGGCCACCGATTCATCCAAAGCAACGGGGGTTTGGTACTGGCGGCTGAGCTCCACCAAATGGGCGTGCTGATCCGGCGGCAGAGGCTGCTCCAAAAACTCAATCTTGACCGGCGAGGCCTGGTTGAGCCGATCACAAACCATCAGCCACCGGTGGGCCTCCGCAAGCGTTAACCCCCCATTGGCATCCAAACGCAGATGGGATCCTGGTGGCAACCGCTCCAGCCATTGCTCCAGCTTCTCCAACTCCTGCTGCATGGGATCCCTCCCCACCTTGAGCTTGTACACCGACCGCGTGAGTGGGACGGAGTCCTTGTAGGAGTCCTTGTAAGATTCCGGCGGCAGGGTCTCCCCCAAAAGTTCACAGAAAGAGAGTAGAGAGAGATCCTTGTTCAACCAATCGGGATCCCGACAGGCCAGCCAAGCGCCTTCCAACCCAAACCGGCAGGCCGGCAGTGCTTCTGGGATCCCCAAAATATACGCCTCCGACAAAAGAGGGGGCAGCTGCCGACAAAACGCCAGAGCCTGCTCTAAGGTCTCGCTGCCAAACCAAGGGATGGGAGCAATTTCCCCATATCCTTGACAGCCTGTCTCCCGATCCGTAAGCCGGATCAGGATCCCTTCGCGCACGGACCACAGTCCGTGGTGGGTACGCAGGGGCCGCCGAAAGGGACGCCAGTAGGGGCAAAACGCAAAGGAAAACCGCTTTTCCAGCCGCCCAAGCGGCACGGATCCCTCTTTTTGGGTATCCCCTGCAGATGATCTGCTGTGCCTACCAGCCACAAAAAGCTCAAGCAAGATAAAGAAAGGAAAAACGCCAGTTTTCTCAGAGGGCTGCTATTCAGAAACGATCCCCATCGTTTTCTTGGACATCTCGAGATTGACCCACAATCGTGACCTCAATCCAGAGTTATGGTTACTTCAGGCCAGGGTGAGACACATGGGCTCCTAAAAAAAGCTTTCCGGCACTGCGCATTCAACATTTTCAACATTTTTTATTTAGGTGTTTTATTGAGGTGTGGGCGCAATGTCCCCGTTTGAATCGAAATGGCCATGTTTGCCAGATCTTAGTTTTCCTCATGGTTTGCTCAGCTTAAAACACCAGCTCAACCTCTGCCAAGGCAGCTTCCGGCCCCACCAGAGCAATGGCCGGGGGGGTCAGGTAGGTCTTTGCGGCTTGGTGGAGCTGCTCTGGGGTGAGCTGCCTGACCCCCTGCAAATACTGCCGGTCAAACTCCATGCCCAAGCCCAAAATCTCGTACCAGCCCGCCAGTTGAGCCACCTGGGCATTGGTTTGTTTGCTGAGGGCATACTGGCCCAGAAGTTTGCGCTGCGCCATTTCCACCTCTGCCAGGTCGAGCGGATTGGCCTGCAGACGGTGGATTTCTGCTTGTAGGCGTTCCAGGGCCACCTGAGTATTCTCTGCCGCAGTGCCCATGTAAACCCCAAAAGGGGCGGGATCCCGGCGGGTGGCAAAAAAAGCCGAGACCTCATAGGCCAGGCCACAGCGCTCCCGCAGTTCCACAAACAGACGGCTGGATAGACCGCTGCCCAAGTAGGTGGCCAACAGTTTCAGGGCCGGATAATCCGCAGAAGCAGCAGGGGATCCGCGAAACCCAATCAAGATTGTTGTCTGCTGAGTGGGCTGGGGCAACCTCAGCAGTTGGGGATCCCTCAGAGGGGGCAGGGGAACATCCCGATCCTCTGGAGAGGGGCCGGGAACAACCCAGTCTCCCAAAGCCGCTTCCACCTGGGCAGCCATCTGCTCCGGCGGCTCTGGGCCGATCACCACCATCACCATTCCATTGGGACGACAGTAGGCCGCGTGATAGGCTACCAAATCCTCGCGGGTCAGGGATCCCACCGTTTCCAGCCGTCCCAACCCCGGCAGAGCGTAGGGATGATCCCCATAGAGGGCTTGTTGCACCTGCTCGAAAGCCAAGCTGAAGGGCCGTTCCTGTTGGGCGCGGATGGCCTGCAGCATCAACGCCTGCTCTCGCGCCACCTCCTCTTCAGGAAAACTGGGATCCCGCAGCGTCTCCGCAAGCAAATCCAGCAACTCCGGGAAATCGGCAGCCACACAGCGCAGGCTCACCTCGAAATAGTCGGCAGAACTGTCCACCGATAGCGAGGCTCCCAGCGATTCCACCGCAGCAGCAATGGCCTGGGAGTTGCGCCGATGCGTGCCTTTGGTGAGGACAGCCGCCATCAAGTGGCTCACCCCCGCCTGTTGCGGCCGCTCTGCCCGGCTACCACCGCGGAAAAAACAGTGGGCAGCCAAGATCTCCACCGTTGGGTTCTGGCCCAGCAACAGCGTGATGCCATTGGCCAAAAGGACGCGCTGTAAACGGCCACGTTGGGTGGCAAGCAGAGCAGAGTTCATGCAGGCAAGGGATCCCGTCCAAAATCCGAAAATCAAGAGTCCGGAGCGCCAAGGCGGCGCTTAACGGCAAGCCAGTTGCAGCTCCGAAGCCGCCGCTGTATCCAGGGCAGTCGGCTTGAGAACGGTGACCACATAGGCCTCCAAAGACAAGTACTGCTGGGCCAATTCCCGGATCTGAGCCGGGGTAAAAGATTGCAACAGCTCCAGGTACTCTTGAATGCGCTGCACCCCGCCCAGCGTCTCGTAGTAGCCATAGATGCCCGCCAATTGACTGGGAGACTCGGCGGAGAACAGGAACTCATGGGTGAGCATACGCCGGGTGCGATCCAACTCCGCTTGGCCGATGCCATCCTGCTGCAGCTTTTCAATCTCGTGCAGGATCGTCGCCTCCACCCGCGCCACATCCTCCGGCTCCAGCTGAGCGCCGATACAAAACAGTCCCCCCTCCTTCAACACCAGCGAAGAACAGCCAATGGCCCTCACCCAGCCCCGCTGTTCCCGCAGCAGATGCACCAGCCGCGAAGTACGGCCATCTCCCAGCAGAGAAGCCAACATCTCCAGGCCACAGGCTTGTTGCCAATCGTCAATGCCAACGGTAGGCCAGGCCAATTTCAGACGGGCTTGCTCCAAGCGGGCATGGTCGCTCTCCCGGCGCAGGATCCCTTGGGGACGAGGCTGGGGCGGGATGGGGGGGCTGGCCGGTGCTGGCCCGGCGGCAGGGCTGCCAAACTGCTCCTCCACCAAGGCCAACGCCCGCTCAGGATCGATGCCACCCGTCACCACCACCGTCATGGATTCAGGCCGATACCAAGCGCGGTGGTAGGCGCGCATCAGTTCAGGGGTCAGTTGCATCAGGCTCTCCGGTGTGCCCAACACCGGTCGTCCATAGGGATGCTCCCCATAGGCGGTCTGCATCAAAAGCTGATAGGCCGTGTAATCAGGGTTGTCGGCGGCGCGGCGAATTTCCTCCAGAACCACCTGCCGCTCCCGCTCAAACTCCAGATCTGGGATCCCGGCCCGCAAAACCACCTCTGCCAAGTAGGGCAAGGTATCCGCTAGGTCAGCAGCAGCCACCGTAATGTAGTAATGGGTGTAGTCTTGGCCGGTGGCAGCATTGGTAACTCCGCCCCGTCCTTCCACGGCCCAATCCAGCTCACCAGGGGCCAGCCGCTCGCTGCCCTTAAACACCATGTGTTCCAAAAAATGGGATAGGCCCAGCCACTCCGGCGGCTCATGGCGTCCACCTGTCCGTACCCAGACGTCAACGGTTACAGAATCGACAATGGGGATGGGATGAACGATAACGCCTAGCCCGTTGCTCAGTCGGTGGGTGTAGGCGGGCAAAAGACGAGGAGAGCGGTTCAAAATTCTTAACTGATGGAGAACAGTCTTAATTGTAGACGGAGAGGGTCTCCCGGAAATAGTATCTGAGACTACTTTTCTTGGTCTTCTCTCCCCGGCTTGCGGAGGCAAAACGCTCCGCCCCTTTTGGGGAACCTTTTGTGGAAGAGGAAGAACCTAGGCGCCTTGGGCCGCCCCCTGTCCACCCATCTCCCCAACTAAGGCTCTTGATGGAAATCCGGGGATCCCTGCCAAGCCAGACTGGGGGATCCCTCTCCGGCCAGATTGTCCTCCACCTGAAATCCAGGGGGCCATTCTTCGCTATCGCGCACCCGCTGCACCACCTCTTGGGGCAGCACGACCCCCAACTGCCGGGCAGCCATGGCCACCACATCCCCGCGATCGATCAAGCCGGCAATGGCGCCGGTGGGCGTGAAAACCAAAATGCGGCGGGGTTCTGCCTGGCGCATCATCTGAATTACCTGGGGAATGGGGGTCTCTTCTCGTACCCCCTGCAGTTGCTCCATCGGCTTGAGAATAGCCTTGAGGGTGAGGCGATCCCACTGGCTGCGCTCGATGTCGTTGAGCAATTCTGGCCTGACCAGCCCACGGTAGCGGCCATCTTCCTCAGCAAAATAAACGTCCGCCGGTTGAGTTGGGGCTTCCGGCCTGAGAGAAGAAGGCACCAGATAGCGATCCACAAACTCCCGCAGGCTCATGTTCGCGTCCAAAACCCGAAACTGGCGGGTCATCACATCGGCAGCTTTCAGGCGGGCCAGCACCTGCTGCAGTTGCGCGTACTGGCTGTAGCGGCGGGCGGTGTTCAAAATAAACAGGCCGATCAACCCCACCCAGAGGCCGTTGAGGCTCCCCCAAAATACCACCAGCAGACCTAGCCCCACCAAACCCCAGCCCACCCCCTGGCCGGCTCGGGCCGCCCACAGCATACCCTTTTGCCGATCCCCTGTCCAACCCCAGATGGCCGCCTTGAGCATTTGCCCCCCATCCAGAGGCAGGCCCGGCAGCAGGTTAAACAGGGCAATCGTCAGGTTGATGGCAGCCAAGCTGGTGAGGGTTGAGGCCAGCATCGACTCCGGCACAGCCCAAGCCCGGGCCACGCTGAAGAAAACAAACAGACCCAAGCTGAGGAGAGGGCCTGCCACCGCCACGCAAAAAGCCCCAAGGGGGCGGGGAACTTCCCGCTCAATCGCCGCCATACCCCCAAAAATAAATAGGGTTATCGAGTTAACCCGTACCCCATAGGCGCGGGCCACCAAGCTGTGGGCCAACTCATGGGCCAGCAGAGAAAGAAACAACCCCATCGCCGTCAACACCCCGTAGGAGAGCACCAGCAGGAGGGCCGCCGGGAACCAGGTGTAGTCGATGAAAAAGGGGATCCCCCACAAGCTACCGATGCGCAGGCGACTGGTCATGACGATACAACTCCTTACACAGCTCTCACTGGGGAGAAGGCCCAGGAAGGTGCCGTTGAAGACGACAAGCAGCCCCTTAACTTGGGATCCCTCTCCTCCACTGTAGCCCTTCTGCCGGGCCTTCCGTTCCCTTGCGGCTCCCCCGGCAGACAGCGGGCCTGCCCTATCCCTAGAGGCTCTTAAAGATCTTCTCAGAGCACAACACTACCTACAACACCGGATCCCTGAAGATTGTGATAACGTGGTTGGGCATTGGGTCGGCGGGGTTGCCAACCGGCGCTCAAGAGTCGGAACTACCGAGCTTTGCAGGAGGGGTGTGGCTATGGTGTGGATTTCGTCCCACTCAGGCGAACAGAGCGAAGAAGTGCAGGGACTTGATCCCGCCCAGACGATGGGAGCCGCGCCTCCAGGCGAGTTTCCGGCCACAGCCCCGGCGGCCAGCCCGGTGTTCTACCGCACCTACAGCCGTCGCCGCCCGGATGGCAGCCGCGAGACTTGGAGCGAGGTTTGCGATCGCACCTTGGCCGGTATTGCCCGGTTGGGGCGCTTCACCCCTCAGGAGCGGCAGTTGGTAGAACGTCTGCAGCGGCAGTTGAAGGCGTTGATCTCCGGTCGAGCCTTGTGGGTGATGGGCACCGACTGGATCCAGAAGCCGGAAAACTTCTCCGGTGCCTACAACTGCACCAGTTTGGCGGTGGTGGACTGGCGGGCCTTTGGCCTGATGATGGATTTGGCCATGATGGGCTGCGGCACGGGAGCGGTGCTGGAACCGCAGTTCATCCGCCAGTTGCCCCCCATTGTCAACCGCCTGCGGGTTCACGTGAAGGGATCCATCGGCACCACCCCTCCCGAAGAGCGGCAGGAGCACACCCGCATCCAACGGCAGGGATCCCAGGTGCACATCCAGGTGGGGGACAGCCGCCGCGGCTGGGTGGAGTCCTACCAAGCGCTGCTGGAGCTGGCGTCGGATCCCAGCTTTGGGGGCCAGGTGGAAGTGACAGTGGACTTGAGCGATGTCCGCCCGGCTGGGGAGCGGCTGAAAGGGTTTGGGGGCGTAGCCAACCCCATTAAGCTGCCCGGCTTGTACGAGCGCTGTGCCGCCATCCTCAACAGGGCGGTAGGTCGGCAACTGAACTCGGTGGAGTGCTGTTTGCTCATCGACGAGGCGGCGGTGGTGGTGGTGGCGGGAAACATTCGTCGTAGCGCTGGCATTCGTCAGTTTGCTGCCGACGACCAGCTGGGATCCACCGCCAAAGACAACCTCTGGCAGCAGGACGAAAACGGCAACTGGAGAATTGATCCCGAGCGAGATGCCCTGCGCATGGCCAACCACACGCGGGTGTTTCACCGCAAGCCGACGCGGGAAGAATGTGTTGAGGCCGTGCGCAAGCAGTTTTACTCCGGTGAGGGCGCCATCCAGTGGGCCGGGGAAGCCGTAGCACGGGCCAATTGCGACCTTATCCCACCCGACCTAAAACCCGACTTTCTCAAAGCCTATGAGGCAGGAACGGCCCGAGAATGGCTAAAGGGACGGGATCCCTCCCTAGGGGAAGAGGAACTTCAGGATCGCCTGTGGCGCTATGGGCTGAATCCCTGCGTGACAGCCGATACCTGGGTGCACACGGGCGATGGGCCGCGCCAGGTGAGAGACCTGATTGGGAAGCAGCACAGCACCTATATCAATGGAGAACTATTCAGTACCACACCGGAGGGGTTCTTCTACTCCGGTACCAAGCCTGTGCTGAAGCTTTTGACCAAGGAAGGGTTCTCTCTGCGGCTGACAGGCAACCATCGGGTTCTCAAAGTCACCGCTCAAACCCAAAAGGCACAATACACCGAGTGGGTACCGGCAGAAAGCCTACAACCGGGCGACCGCATCCTGCTGCACAACCATCGCGATCTCACCCCGTGGGATGGGGCGGGTACCTGGGAAGAAGGCTGGCTTTTGGGGAATTTGCTGGGTGACGGTAGCCTTACGGCAACCCCGTGGAACGACACGGCTTTATTACGCTATTGGCAAGATACCCAAGCCGAAATGAGCCAGTATGCGATTCAGCTTTTGCAAACGGCAGTGGGTTACGAGCCCCGCCAGCCAGAGGCATATCACTATGCGCAGCTTGGGTTGCGGGTTATCGGCTCCAGGGGGTTGGCAAAACTGGCGGCCCAGTTCGGCATGAGGCCCGGACAAAAGCAGATGACAGAGGCGCTCGAAGCCACCAGCTTCCAGTTTCATCGAGGCTTCTTGTGCGGGCTCTTTGATGCGGATGGCAGCGTGCAAGGTAATCAGGAGAAAGGGGTTAGCGTGCGGCTCTCTCAAAGCCATCTGGGTACCCTCAAAGCGGTTCAGCGCATGCTGGCGCGGCTGGGCATCATTGCAGTTTTGTATGAGAATCGCCGTCCTGCTGGATATCGCCTGCTGCCGAACAGTGCTCGCCAACCTGCACCATACGCTTGCAAAGCCCAGCACGAATTGGTTATTGCCAACGACAACTTGCATCTGTTCCAGGAATGGGTCGGCTTTCGGGAACCGCACAAAGCCCAAAAGCTAGAGGCACTGCTGAATGGCTACAAGCGCCAGCTCAACCGAGAGCGGTTTGCTGTGACGGTTGCTGCCCTTGAGGCAGACGGGGTAGAGCCGGTGTATGACTGTACTGTCCCCGGCCCAGCGTGCTTTGATGCCAATGGGTTTGTTGTCCACAACTGTGGCGAGATTATTGGCCACACATTCCATTGCAACTTGGCCGAGATCCACCTCAACCGTTTGGATCCCCACAACCGGCAAGAGCAAGAGGAAGCCTTCACGGCGGGAGCCCTCACGGTGGCAGCCCTACTCCACCACCGCTTTGTGGAACCCCGCTTTCAGCGTTCGCGGGAATGGGATCCCATCGTCGGCGTCTCGTTCACAGGCCTGTTCGACTTTTGCGTCAAAGCCTTTGGGGTTGAATGGCTGCGCTGGTGGCAGGAAGGGAGACCCGATACCCCCATCGGGAAGGAATTCAAGCAGCAGGAGCGGGAATACCTCAGCCGCTGGAAGGAGATCGTCCACCGCGTGGTCTGGGACTACTGCGACCGCCACAGCCTGCGCCGCCCCAACCGCTGCACCACGGTTCAGCCCGCCGGCACCAAGTCGCTGCTCACCAACGCCTCTCCCGGCTGGCACCCGCCCAAAGCCCAACGCTACATCCGCCGCATCACCTTTGCCAAAAATGACCCGGTGGCGCTGGCCTGTCTGGACTATGGCTACTCGGTGGTACCTGCTCAGGCGGACAAAGATGAAAACGGGAACTTGCTCAACGACCCCTTTGATCCCCGCTGTACCGAATGGCTGGTGGAACTGCCTGTGGAAGTAGAATGGGCCAACCTGCCCGGTGCTGACCAGATCGAGATCGAGCAATTCTCGGCCCTGGCCCAGTTTGACTTTTATATGCAGGTTCAGAGGTACTACACCACCCACAACACCTCCGCCACCATCGAGCTGCGGGAGGACGAGGTGGAAGCTCTGGGATCCCGTATCTACGAAGCCATCCGCGACGACGAGGGCTACATCAGCGCAGCGCTGCTGGCCCGCTTCGATGCGCCCTTCCCCCGCCTGCCTTTTGAGAAAATCGACAAGCCCACCTACGAACGACTGGTGGCCGAGGTCAAAAAGAGACGGCGGACAGATAACTTCTTCGCGGCCCTGGCCCGCTACGACCGCAACTTTACCTTGGCAGCAGAGGGACCGGCAGGGTGTGACGCTCTGGGGTGTCTGTTGCCAGATTTGGCGCCTCAGAGCTAGTTCCCCAAAAGGGTTCCCCCTGCTGCCGACCAACCCCATCGGATGCAAAGGCGCGACCGAGCTGATACATTTACGCTGAACACTGCTGAACATCACTGTTCAACTATGCAGCGATAGCATTCTGTTTGTTTCCAA
>NZ_JANSIA010000096.1:0-10787 GCF_047461835.1 Synechococcus sp. R60.1
CTGCTCAGAGATAGGCAGGATGCGATCGCTTCTTTCCTGAACCATGTTCAGGAGAGTTCAGCGTGAATGTATCAGGTAGACTCATGCCTTGGGATCTGGGGCGGTTCTGGAACACGCTCACCTACTATGAGGCCCTGCCTTGGGCTGAGGTGTGGCGTCGGGTTCAAAATGGGTTCCAGGCCGTGGAGGATGATTTTGTGCCACCTTCTCTTTCCGAGCCGGTCGCTATCCAGATAGGGGTGGTGGGGGAAGGTTTGCCTGACGGGTTGGCGGAGGCCCTGCGGCAGCAGGGCGTGGAGGTGAGCCATACGCCAGATTGGGCGACAGCAACCGTGATCCTAGGTTTGGGGGATCCACCAACGGCCAAGGCTTATCTGGAGCAATTGCGCAGCAGTGGGCAAACGGAGCGGATGCTGTTCGACTTTCGCCGGCCCAACCCAGATCTGAACCGGTTTTGGGGCATTTTGGACGATGTGGTCATGGGAGGGGTGAGCCAAAGCCAGTTGCAGTGGGGGGAGGGGCAGCTTCTGTTTACAGGGCAAGTTTCCACGGCCAACTTTGGGGGGTTTGTTTCCACGCGCACCCGCAATTGTCAGCCGCCGCTGGACTTGTCGGGGTTTGCCGGTCTGGAGCTGCGCCTGCGAGGGGATGGGCAGCGGTATAAGATATTACTGAGGGATGAAAGCGGCTGGGACAGCCCCGCCCACGGCTATGCCTTCGACACTGCGCCGGGAGAAGAGCAGACCGTTCAGATCCCTTTTGCGGAGATGGTTGCCACGTTCCGCGCCCGCCTTGTGCCTTCGGCTCCTGCGCTCAATACTCGCCAGATCTGCTCTCTGCAGGTGATGTTGAGCAAGTTTGAGGCGGATGGCCGCTTGAACCCCCGTTTCCGACCGGGACCTTTTCAACTGGGCTTGCGCTGGATTGGGCTGTATCGTCGGGAGCCTCTGCCGCAATTGATCGGGGTGGCGCGGGGATCCCTTGCCCCGGAGTGGATAGCTGCCCTGCAGGGTAGCTCCAGCCGTTGGTGTGGGGTGGAGATTCCGGTAGAGACAGAGGGATCCGCTCTGGCAGCCCAGTTGCTGCGGCTGATGCGGTCGCCTCAAAATGTGGGCCGGGTGGTGTCTTCAGAAGCTTTCCATGCCTAGCTTTCTGGGCCGCCTCAAGGGATCCCTGGGGATGGGGCTTTTGGCCGGCCTGTGGCTGTGGGTAGGTCAGGGGATCCCCTACCTGTTCGACTGGGATGAGCTGATCTACGCCAGCTTGGCGCGGCAGATGCTGGCCAGCGGGGATCCGCTCTCGTTGGCCATCAACGGGGAGCCTTTTTTCGAGAAGCCCCCTCTCTTTTTTTGGCTGCAGGCCCTGTCCATGGCTGTTTTAGGGATGAACGAAGGGGCGGCGCGGTTGCCCAATGCCTGGGTGGGCGGGATCACAGTGGCGCTATTGGTGGGGTGGGGATCCTGTCTGGGCGGGATGGGGTTCGGCTGCCTATGGGGGATCTTGCTGCTGACAGGCTACCTGCCCTTGTTTTTTTACAAAACTGGTCTCATCGACCCGCTACTCAACCTGGGCATGGGTGTGGGGCTGGGATCCCTGTTGGCCGCGGATCAGGCGCGTCGGGTGGGGTGCTCCGGTCGGGTTTGGAAGGCGGTGGGGGCGCTGGCTCTGGGCTTGGCGGTGTTGGCCAAAGGGCCAGTGGGGTTGGTGTTGCCGCTGCTCATCTGGGTTGGCTACAAGGTCTGGCACCGGGATCCTCCCCTTCGATGGGGGGAGAGCCTGGTTTTCCTCAGCCTAGCTGTGGCTGTTCCCCTCACTTGGCTGGCGTTGGAGGGGGTGCAACGGGGGCCAGAATGGGTGGAAGAGTTTGGGCGCTACCAATGGCGCATCCTCACCAGCTCAGATGGGCATCCCGGCCCGGTTTATTTTCATCTGTTGGCCTTTGCCCTGGGGTGCTTTCCCTGGGGCGCTCTGGCTTTGGCCGAGATCCTGCAGCCCATCCCCAGGAGCGTGGGCTCGGTGGATTTGACTCGGCGGGCAGAATCTCTGCTGTTGGTGGCTTTTGGGGTGGTGCTGGCCCTGTTTTCGCTGCTGGTGCAAACCAAGCTGGTTCACTACACCTCGCTGCTGTACCCCATTGGGGCCTACTTTGCTGCCCTGCGCTTGCAGCGCCTGGTTGCTGAGAAAAGAGGGCCCAGTTTTTGGGAAAGTGCCTGGATCTTGCTCAGTGGCTTGTTTTGGCTGGCCCTGTGGCTGTTGCTGCCCTGGCTGGGATCCCAGGATCCCGCTGGGCTAGTCCAAGCATGGGTCTTTGCCGGCATCCCTGACGACTTTTCCAGCAGCTTGGTGCTGGGATACCTGCAGGCTGAGGTGGAGTGGCCGGTGTTGACCTACGTCCCCGCCGCGATCCTGCTGCTGGGAATTCTCCTTTGGAGTCGAGGACGGCGGCGGGCTTGGGGCTGGACAGTTTTGCTCTTGGCCACGGGACTGAGCGCCCAACTGGCCTGGTGCTGGGTCTTCCCCCGCCTGCTGCAACACACCCAGGGAGGAGCCGTCCACTTTTTCCGGCAGTTTGCCACTTCCGAAAACAACGCCCAGCCGGCTCTCTCTGGAACGGTGGGCCTGTACGGCTTTCGCTCTTTTGTACCCTATTTTTATGGCCCGCTGCAGGTTCCCTACGCCGCCAGCCCAGAAGAGCTGGCCGACTGGCAAGCCCAGGGGCAGGCGCCCGACTACCTGGTTACCTGGGATCCCTTTGTAGCTGAACTTACAGCTCCCGAGGGCGAACAGGCAGCCATTCTGGGATCTTGGCGGGTCGTCGAGCGCCGCAGTCCCTTTTGGCTGTTGAAAAAAACCTCTTCTCCTCCCTAGGCCCCAGATGAGCCAGTACGTGCTGCGCATCAGCGATATTCCTGCCCAAGATCGTCCCCGCGAGCGGCTGCTCAGCCAAGGGGCAAGGCACCTCTCCCACGCCGAGCTGCTGGCCATCTTGCTCAACACTGGCCAGGGGCCAGGCAAGCTCTCGGCAGTCGGCCTCGCCCAGTTGCTCCTGAAAAAATTGGAAGCCCAAGGGGATCCCTTGGCCCAACTGCGCCAGGTGGAAGCCGGAGAGCTGATCCAGATCGAAGGCATTGGCCCGGCCAAGGCAGCAACGGTGTTGGCCGCCATCGAGCTGGGGCGACGGGTGTTTTTGGGTCGCCCGCCAGAACGCACGGTGATCGAGTCGCCGGAACAGGCAGCCATGGCCCTGAGCGGCGACCTGATGTGGGAGACCCAGGAGCATTTTGCCGTTTTGCACCTAGATATCAAGCACCGCCTCATTGGCCAGCAGATCGTAACCCGGGGGACAGCCACCGAAACCCTCACCCATCCGCGGGAAACCTTCCGCAGCGCCATCAAGCAAGGAGCCAGCCGCATCCTGGTGGCCCACAACCACCCTTCCGGCAGCTTGGATCCCAGCCCAGAAGATCTTGCCCTCACCCGGCAACTCTTGCAAGCGGGGCAACTGCTACAGATCCCGGTCTTGGATCACCTTATCCTCGGCGGCGGACAGTTCCTCAGCTTGCGCCAGCGCACCAACCTTTGGCAGGAGTTTCCCCAGCCGGAGTAGTCTTCACCCCCAGCCTTTCTCCCAGAGAGAGAGAGAGTAGAATCAAGGCAACGGACAGGTTCGCCGTCTTTGGGTTGGCCGCGCCCAAGGGATCCCTGTGTGTGGGCTCTCAAGAATTGGGCAGCGGCTCAAAGCGCATTCCCACCTTGAGCTGGCCGCCATTGACCAGGTCCCAAGCGGACTGTTCTTTTTTGCCAGGCAGCTGCGCCCGCCGGATCAACAGGGATCCCTCTCCTGTGGCTACGTAGATCCCTTCTCCTCTGGCCAACCCCACCACTTCTCCGGGACTGCCCTGGGGGATTTCAGGGGGTGGCGAGTGCAGTTGAGGAGAGGCAGAGCGGACAATTTTGATCCGCTGCCCCCTCAAACTGGTGAAACAGTCGGGAGAAAAGGCGCGGATTTGGTTGTGCAAGGCCTGGGCAGGGCGCTGCCAGTCGAGGTGAAAGTCTTGTTTTTTGAGCAAAGGGGCGTAGGTTGCCCGGGATCCATCCTGAGGAATAGGGGTGAGTTCCCCTTTCTCCAATTTCAAGAGCGTTTCCACCAAGAGTTCTGCCCCCAGTTGAGCCAGTTGGAGTGCCAATTCCAGGCTGGTTTGCTCTGGCCCAATGGGTAGCTTGGTCTGGAGCAAGATGGCTCCTGTATCCATTCCCTCATCCATGAGCATCGTGGTTACGCCGGTCTCGGTTTCGCCGTTGGCAATAGCCCACTGGATGGGGGCAGCGCCACGATAGGCGGGCAGGAGGGATCCATGCACATTCACACAGCCCAGCTTGGGCATCTGCAACACCGTCAGGGGCAAGATCTGGCCGTAGGCCACCACCACAAACACATCGGCAGCCAGCGCCTCCAGAGCCGCCAGCACTTGGGGATCCCGCCGCAGGCGGACAGGCTGCCACACCGGGATCCCGTGGGCCTGGGCGAGAACCTTGGTAGGGGGGGGAAGCACCTTTTGTCCCCGTCCCTGGGGCCGATCCGGCTGGCAGACCAATCCCACCACTTCAAAGGGAGACTGCGGCTGCAACAGGATCTGCAGCGAAGGCAGGGCAAACTCTGGCGTGCCGAAAAAAACAACCCGCATGGCCAACCCCAACGAGCACTGTCCTTCAGAATACGCTCAGCCAGCGGCTGCAAACGCTCGGCTACTTACTATCTCCTCCGTCAACTGACACCCGGAGATTCAGTCTGGGAGGCAGGAGAAGGGGGTGGCGGCTTATCCAGCGGAGAGATTTCTCTCTCTGAGATGGGGGATCGCCCGGTCAAGGGCACCTGCGGGGACTGCCAAAAGGCAGGCTGTTTGAGATCGAACTCTTGGCTCCAGGCCGGGAAAAAAGAGCCCAGTTTCTGCCCAGAAAGCCGCAGCCGTTGCAAGAAAGTCCATTCCAGACGGGTTAAGGCTCGCCGCAGAAAATCCCTAGCCCAAGCCGGATCCGGGGCTTCTGCCGCCTGCAAGTTCACCTGCAGGAGGCCCAGTTTGGGATGGAAATGAACCCGTGCTTGGATCCCTTCTGGACGCAACAGGTAATTCAGTACCTGCTGGATGGCTACCCCATCCCCCCGCTGAGCGCGATACAGAGGGCTGTTGGGGTTGGGCTGGGGCTGGTAGCGCCACTCGCAGTGCCATTCTGGGATCCCTTCATTGGCCAAAAAGCCAAACAGCTCCACCTGACGCTGCCTGTGGGTCAGCGCCATTTGCTCCAAGGCCGGCGAGAGGCTCCCCAGCAAAGCATTCGGCTCAGGCAAGGGATCCCCCTCTAGGCGCAGCAACAGGCGGTGGCCGGAAAGCCGCGCTTGTACCTGGAGATAACCCAACCCCAGGGATCCCAGGGCTTTTTGCAGATCGGCCAAGATAGCGGGCAGAGGAGCCTGGACATCCAAAGAATCGCTCACCGACAAAAGATCCTCAACAAGCCGTAACTCAACCTAGCCAATTTCCTAGGTTGCTTGGATCCCTGGGATCGCCGGCCAAGATGGGCAGATCCATTCACCTCAGTTGCTAGACCCCCAGGATCAGGCGAGCTGCAGCGAACTGAGTTAACCTCAGCAACGGCTACAGCCCATAGAAATCCGGCCCGGATCCCTCGTAGCTGGGGTTGACCCGCAAGTTTAAGTGGGGACAGATGATCTCGCAGGTGCGGCACTGGATGCAGTTTTCCAAAGACATGGCATGGGAGCGGATGCCATTTTGGTCGCGGATGTGGTGTACCTCTGCTGTGCAGTCGGCCACGCAGGGGGTGGGGCGATTCAGCTTGTCGTAGGTGGCGATGCACCGGCGGCAGGTTTCGGCGTCGAACTCCAGGATGTGACGGTTACCCTCGGGGTAGCGGGGATCCGCAAAAAAAACCGCATCGGGCCGCGAGAAATAGCCCGGTCGAGCGGCCAATTCCTGGGGGGCCAGGGCTGTGGGGGCCACAAAATCCGCTTGAATGGCAGCGTGGGGGGCCACATAGCCTCGCGGGGGTGGCTCGCTGGGGCTGACCCGCCCGGTGAGCAAAGTGTAGGCGCGCAGAGTTTCTCGTCCGCGGCGAACGGGATCCTGTAAACCCCAGCGCAGGGATCCCAGCCAGGGGTGGCCGGCATCGACGCTGCGGCACACCTGAGGTAAGTATTCTTCCAGCAGGCGGGAGTTTTCCAAAAAAGCCTCGCGGAAGTAGCGGCTGCGGTAGAGGTTTTGCCCCACTGCACTTTCCATCACCGCCTTTTGGTAGTCGGTTTGGATGCGCAGATCCCCTTTCAAGAAGCCATCGTGAATGAGGCCCGCCGCCAGATAGCCGGTTTCCATCGCGTTATCCACCCCGGCCAAGCTGCCCACATCCAACACCCCCAGCGCATCCCCCAACAGCAGGGCTCCCTCAACGCCAAACCGGGTGGGCAGGCTGTGGTAGCCCCCTTCGGGAATCACGGCAGCCCCATATTTGAGCAACCTGCCGCCGGCAATTAGGGACTGGATCCAGGGGTGAGCCTTGAACTCCTGCAGACGTTGCTGGGGGTTGAGGTTGGGGTTTTTGCTGTCGAGGCCGATGATCAGACCCAAAGCCAGGCGGTTTTCCTTAAGGCCATAGACGAAGCCGCCGCTGAAGCTGCCATCCAAAACCGGGTAGCCCAAGGTATGCCACACCTGCCCCTGCAGGGACTGGGGGATCTGCCACACCTCTTTGACCCCCACCGACCACAATTGCGGGTTGGGGCGCAGTTGAAACTTCTCGATGAGATCTTTGGAAATGAAGCCTTTGTCGCCAAAGCAGGTGAGTTCGGCAAAGATGCAATCTTCGTAAACTTGGCCAGAATCGCTTGCCCGTACCCCGATCACCCGCTCCCCCTCGTAGAGGATTTCATGGGCGGCAAAGCCGGGGAACACATCGAGGGTAACATTTGGGATCCCTTTGGCTTTTTCCTGCAGGGTTTCGGCCAGCCAACGGATGACGTGGCTGAGGGTGAGAATGAACTGCCCCTGCTTGCGAAATCCCGGCGGGATCACCGCTTCCGGCAGATCCCAGCGCTGTTGGGATCCCAGCACGCTCAAGTGATTGGCTTCCACCCGGCCTTCGTGGGGAAATCCTTGGCTTTCAAAATCGGGGAAGAGCTTGGCGATCACTTGGAGGTTGCAGATGGCGCCACTGACGATGTGACCGCCGAATTGGCGGGCTTTTTCCAAAATGGCGATGGAGATTCTTAGCCCGGATAGCTTGGCCAAATCCAAAAGGCGATGGGCCAAGATCAAGTTGGAGGAACTCCCCCCCACCAACAGAAGGTCGTAGCGGATGGCTTCACTCATAGTCCCCCACACGGTAGCTCTGGATACCCTGCCTGTATCCTAAAAAGGGGAAGGGGAAAGGGGGCAAAACTTTAGACCTTCTCAAGCCTCTGGTTGAGCCGCCAGCAAAATGATTGTCATTGGCTTAATGTCGGGCACCTCTGTAGACGGGATCGATGTAGCCATCGTCCGCATCGAGGGCGACGATTCCCTACAGTGGGAGTTGATACATTTCCAAACAATCCCCTATTCCCCGACGCTGCGGGCAGAGATTTTGCGGGCTGCGAATCCCAAAACCGGCACGGTAGATCACATCTGCACCTTGAACTTTCGCTTGGGTCGAGCTTTTGCGGCAGCGGCCTTGCAAGGGATCCAGGCGGCCCATCTTACCCCCCAACAGATCGATCTCATCGGCAGCCATGGCCAAACCCTTTGGCATAACCCCAGTGGGCCAGAAGCTTCGACTTTGCAAATCGGTGAAGCTGCGGTGATTGCCGAGCTGACCGGGATCCCGGTGGTGAGCAATTTTCGGGCGCGGGACATGGCGGCAGGAGGTCAAGGCGCACCTTTGGTAGCTTTTGTGGATTGGCTGCTGTTGAGGCATCCCCACCTTCATCGTGTGGCCCAGAACATCGGCGGTATTGCCAACCTTACCTATCTCCCCAGCCTCTACAGTGGGGGATCCCCCTTGGCCTTCGACACTGGCCCCGGCAACATTTTGATCGATCTGGCGGTGATGCGGGCCAGCCAAGGACAACAAGCCTTTGATCGCGATGGAAAATGGGCTGCCCAAGGCCAAGTCCACTGGGAAAAAGTTGCAGAATGGATGCGGGATCCCTATTTTCAAAAGGCACCGCCCAAAACCACTGGTCGGGAGTATTTTGGATCCCTTTATTTGGAGCAAATTTGGCCCCAATTTATATCCGCCCACGACTGTATTGCCACCCTCACGGGGTTCACAGCCTGCTCCATTGCCCAAGCCTATAGGGACTTTTTACCTAGGATCCCAGATCAAGTTATCCTCAGCGGTGGCGGCACCCAAAACCCTGTCCTTATGCGACTGCTGCAGGAACAACTGCCGACCACAACCCTGTTGACTTCCGACCAAGTGGGGATCCCTTCTAAGGCCAAAGAGGCCCTTGCCTTCGCGGTATTGGCCTATAAAACCTGGCAAGGTAAGACCAACAATTTACCGGAAGCAACTGGGGCAAGACATGCTGCCATCTTGGGCCAAATCACACCCTCTTGTCGTAACCAGTCCTAACTCATCTGTATCGTTATCTCCAACAAGCTTGAGCCATTCCTCATACTCCCGAGGAAAGAGAAATGTCCGGAATTGCGGCGGAGCCTCTGCCGAATCCAGATCTCGCTAGGATGTCACGCAAGGCTGAGAAAAGCGATAAAGTTACCTTGCCAAGATCTATAAATCAAAAGCCCTAGTTCTTATGAAGGATCGTCCTCTGCCTCCACTTCTGCTGGCAATCATGATTTTTAATTTCTTCATTCTCTTTGGCTGTAGTGTTGTCCGGCATCACCTGTTTCAGTCTGGAGGATATGATCTCGGCATCTTCGACCAATCCATCTATCTAATCAGTCGGGGAGAGGTTCCGTTTTCGACCATTCGAGGGATCCACATCTTGGGAGACCACGCAGCCTTTATTCTCTATCCCATCAGCTTTTTGTACCGCATTGTCCCCTCGGTCTATTGGCTGTTTGGGCTCCAATCCCTGGCGTTAACCTTGGGAGCATTGGCTATTTATCACCTTGCACTTCAGGCCAAGGTCGATCCCGGCCAAGCAATGGTGATTGCCGGGGCCTATCTTCTCTACCCGGCCATTTTTAACGCCAACCTTTTTGATTTTCATCCAGAGGTCATAGCTGTTCCTCTTTTCTTGGCGGCTGTGCTCTGCATTCGCTCTGGAAAATTGTGGGGGTTCCTTCTCTGTTTGAGCGGCATCCTCGGCTGTAAAGCAGTGTTGTCTCTCAATGTTGTCGCCCTGGGAGCCTGGCTGTTGCTTTGGGAAAGAGGACGAATTCAAGAACGCTGGCAATGGCGCTGCCAAGTGGGCGGCTGGACGGCAATTGCGGCAGGATCGGCTTGGTTTGGGATAGCCACTTTTGGGATCATCCCTTACTTCAGCGGCAGCGAGCCGGCAGCCGTTTCTCATTACGACTATCTAGGGAATTCTGTTGCGGAAATTGTTCAAGGTTTAATCTTGAGACCGATGCTGGTTTTGAGCAAAGTCTTCTCTCTGGACACCCTGTTTTATGGATTTTTATTGGTTGCGCCTTTGGCTTGGGGCCTCTCTTGGCGACACTGGGATCCCTGGATCCCTGCCCTGCCTACCCCGGGTTTGAATATACTCTCCAGCAACCCCGCCTATCGAGATCTGGTGCATCAGTACGCTTTGCCTATCGTTCCTTTCTTGTTCTTAGCTGTCATCGAGAATGTGAAAAATCACCTCTTCCAGAGCCATTTTATAAAAGATGGAAAACTGCCCCTGATCTGGTCTTCGCTGGCCTTTTTGGCCTTGGGGAAATACACCTTTTTCGGCTCGATTTATCTCAGCTCCCTGGACACTTGGCAGGCAACCCGACAGGCTCTTGCCCAGATCACCACCCAAGGGGGCGTCCTCACCACCCACGAGATCAGCCCTCACCTCACCCAGCGACCTGTAATCTACTTTACAGACGAGGGCCGCTTCAATGGATCCCCGCCCTCTCAGTGGGATCCCTTTGATTATGTGTTGCTCAACACCCGTCATCCGGGGTGGCGCAGCACTCCAGAGTTCTCCCGCATCCTGATCGAAGCTTTATAGAAGGAAACCCAGTTTCAGCTTCTGTACCATCAAGATGGGGTGTATTTGTTCTCTAGGTTACGAAAAGAATCCTAAGAATCGCTATTCAAGGACTGCAGGCCACTTCTTCATTCGCAGTTGATTCAGCAATTGATTCACTTGACATCAGGCAAGTCCTCTTCCCATCGTAACAAACGGTTAAGAAACTGCCGCCTCAATCTAAAGAAACTGTTTAGACCTGCAAGGCTTAACCTAGCCTTGGTCTCCTCTTAACGTTGTAGTGCCTAATTCTGATGCGCAGATAGACTAGCGCAGGGAGTGGGTGCTTTTTATAAGACTCGTCAAGTTTCTAAACAAAACTTGTCAAGACAAGAGGAGAAGTCAACATGAGTATCCATTCGCATGGCCCTAAGCTTCGTCCTGGGGACGAGCCTATGTGTAACCACTCTCCCAACCCCACTTTCAGCAGCATCCTGGAGAGCCGTTTGCAGCGGCGTCAAGTGTTGCAGGGGGGAATTGCTGCAGCGGTGGCCACCTTTTTTGGCTTGCCTGCGGTAAACTACCCGGCTCCGACCGCTAAGCGGTACGGAGCGGGCTTTCAGTAGCCCTGAGCCTGCTCTGCTCTACCAGA
>NZ_JANSIA010000097.1:0-10580 GCF_047461835.1 Synechococcus sp. R60.1
GGTAGTAATCCGTACTGAACATATTATACATTATTTTCAGTATAGTTGAGCTTATTATTGACTAGAGTCATGCTCTGCCGGGATCCCTTCTTCGTCGAGTATTTTATCTGCTTGGATCCCACTAGGGCTGAGCTGGGTCGGCTGGCCCCCAAATGCGAATTGAGCCATCGGCGCCACCACTGAGAAGGGTCTGCCCATATCGCTGCGCGACGCTTCCGCGACCGGGGCCAAACAGCAAGACGCTCACCATCCAAGTCTGGCCGCCCAGGGTGCGCAACTGTTCTCCGCTGCGCAGATCCCAGAGCTTGATCTGGTGAGCGCGGTAATCGGTGCCGCTGGCGAGCAAGCGGCCATCAGGGCTGAGGGCAAGGGCGGCCAAGCCGGACAAAGTCTGGGGCAAGGTGCGCTCCAAGGATCCCGTGCCCAAGTTCCAGACCAAGATGCCACCGGTACTGCCAGCGAGCAAATAGCGGCCATCTGGGCTCAGAAGCACCTGCTCGATGGGGTAGTCGGCCTTTAGGGTTTCCAGCAAGGCCCCGCTGCCGGGATCCCAAAGGTGAACGGTGGGATCTCCATTGGCGGCCACCAAGATCCAAGGGGGGATCCCTTCAGATTGGTGGGAAGTATTCATACGGGTAGGTCTTGGGCCAAAGGCCACTGCTGTAATGCCAGCCCTCTGAGGGGTCTCCTGGGCGGCGGCAGCAGTGTGAGGCGATAGGGTGCGGATCAACTGGCCGTTGTCGGCCTGCCAAAGGCGGATGGTGCGGTCGGCGCTGCCACTGGCAATCCAACGACCATCGGGGCTAATGGCGACGCTGTTGATCAGCTCCGTGTGTCCCTGCAACTGCAACCGTGGCACCCCATCCCCCGGCGGGAGAGCCGGAAAATCCCAGACGCGCACTGTTTTGTCGGCCCCCCCACTGACCAGAAAAGTGCCATCCGGGCTGATGGCCAACGCTTCGATGGATCCCTTGTGGCCTGCTAAGGTTTGGAGAAGTTCACCAGCCTGGGGATCCCAAAGCCGGATCACGCCGTCGTCTCCCCCGGCAGCAAGGAGATTTCCATCCGGGCTGATGGCCAGAGCAGTGACGGCGACAGGGCCTTCCAGCGTAGCCTTGAGCTGCAAAGACTTGGCCCAGTCTGCCGGGTCGTTATCGCTACGCGACGCTTCCGCGACCGTGACGGCGGTGGGGACGGAGGCATGAGAACCGTTCTCGCGAGTAGGACGGAGTCCCAGGCCGTTGCGCTTTGCCGGGCCAGAGGATCCCGTTCTCGTGAGGGGGACAGAATCCTTGGGCTCCCCCCGCAGGCCAAGGTTCGCCCTCATCTGCCATACCCCTGCCACCGTCAACGCCAGCAAAGCCGCCAAGCTGCCTCCTGCCCAAACCGGTGGGATCCGGGGACGCGCCCGCAGCGATACCGGAGAACGCGGTGGGGTGGTTGGCTCCTGTAAGGGCTCGGCGGCGACAGGGCTGGGCTGGGACAGGAGTTCGGCGGCAGGGGAGCTCTCGGCGGGGGGCAAAGCCTGCAAAGCGGCCAGAGCTGCTGTTGCTGAAGGAAAGCACTGTTGTGGGTTGCAGCTCACCAAACGATCCAGAAAAGCAGCAAAAGGAGCGCTAGTAGAGGCCAGATCGTGCCAGCGCAACTCCCCCGTCAACGGGTCGCGAAACAGCTTCTGGGGCGGGATCCCGCAGAGGGCCTGCAGGGCAATCAGCCCAAGAGCATAGAGGTCGCTGCAATGCCTGGGGCCATAGGGGTTCCCGAAGCCAGAGCCGGAAAAAGCCAGACCCTGTTCCTCACCCCCCCACTTCAACAACACCCATCGGCCATCCGCCTGACGGTAGATCAAGCGAGAGGGCTGCAGGTTGCAGCAGCTCACCCCTTCCCCATTCAGGAAGGCCAAGGTTTGCAGCACATCCTGCAACAAGGCTCGTACCTCAGCCTCTGTCCAGTCGTGCCCCCAATGGCAGTGCATTTGGCGGGACGGAGTCGTTGGCTGGCCCTTCTCGGTTGTGTCGCCCAGCAATAGAGTCTGTTCCAGGGTGGGCCCTTCAACCCATTCTTCCACCCAATAAAACTCCCCCTCTTGCTCAAAGCAGGCCAACAGGCGGGGGATACCCTCGTGGGATCCCAGGTGCTCCCGCAGCGCCACTTCTTGCTGAAAGAGATGCCGTAGCGAGGCGGAGTCCTCACTGTGTTCGCGGTGCGGAGCATTTTGGCCGGCCTGCCAGCGTTTGAGCACCACCCGAAGCCGCTCAGGATGATGGCTATCCTGTGCCAAGTAGGTTTGTCCGCTGGATCCCAGTGCTTCCAAGATCTGATAGCGGCCACCCAGGGTCTGCCCTACCATGGGGAGAGTGCGAACCTTTTCCTTCCGACCCATCATGCCATAGCGACGTGAGACTCAGGCTAACCGTTCACCCTTGCGTTCACGGTGCGGAGCGCCTGGGTGGGATAGAGTCCTCGCCGCATCAGTCCTCCACCGCCATGGCTGAGGTGAGCAGAGCAAAAAGCGAAAGGGGATCCCGACAGCCGCTTTCGGTCAACTTTCTCCCTGGAGCAGGCTGAGTTGCTCAGCGACCTGGGGGATGTTGTTGCAAAACCTGCTTCAAATAGCGCCCTGTATGGGATCCGGGGTGCTCAGCCACCTGTTCTGGAGTGCCAACGGCGATGATCTGGCCGCCGCGGTCGCCGCCCTCTGGCCCCAAGTCAATAATCCAATCAGCACAGCGGAGAATGTCCAGGTTGTGCTCGATCACCAGCACGGTGTTGCCTGTATCCACCAGCCGTTGCAGGACGTTCAAGAGCTTGTGGACATCGTAAAAAGACAAGCCGGTGGAGGGCTCATCCAGCAGATAGAGGGTTTTGCCGGTGGAGCGGCGGGCCAGTTCTGCGGCCAACTTGACCCGTTGCGCTTCCCCACCGGAGAGGGTAGGAGCTGGCTGGCCCAGCTTGATGTAATCGAGGCCCACATCGGCCAAGGTCTGCAGGATCTTGGCGGCAGGAGGCAGGGCAGCGAAAAACTCCAGCGCCTCCCCCACCGTCATATCCAGGACTTCGGCGATGTTCTTGCCCTTGTACCTGACCTGCAGGGTTTCGCGGCTGTAACGGCTGCCCCCGCAGACTTCGCAGGTGACGTACACATCGGGCAGGAAGTTCATTTCAATCACGTTCACCCCCTGCCCTTTGCAGGCTTCACAGCGCCCCCCCTTGACATTGAAGGAAAAGTGGCCGGATGGGTAGCCTCTGGCCTTGGCATCCAAGGTTTGGGCAAAGGTTTGGCGGATGGGATCAAACAAACCCGTGTAGGTGGCAGGGTTGGAGCGGGGGGTACGGCCAATGGGAGATTGGTCGATGACGATCACCTTGTCGATGTGTTCGATGCCCTCAAGTTCTCCCATCTCCGCGGGTTGGGGCACCTTGTGTCCAAGATGGTGCTGCAGGGCAGGGTAGAGCAATTCGTTGACCAAGGTGGATTTGCCGGAGCCGGAGACGCCTGTAACACAGACCAACTTGCCCAGAGGGATCTCCACATCGATGTGCTTGAGGTTGTTTTTGTGGGCATTGGTGAGCTTGAGGGCAACCGCTTTCCCAGCCCGCCGCTGCGCAGGGGTAGGGATCCGCAGCCGCCCCGAAAGATAAGCTCCGGTGATGGAGCGCTCGCAGGCCATGATGTCCGCCAGGGATCCCTGGGCCACCACTTCCCCCCCGTGGATGCCGGCCCCAGGGCCGATATCGACGATGTGGTCGGCGGCACGGATGGTTTCTTCGTCGTGTTCCACCACGATCAGGGTGTTGCCCAGATCTCGCAGGCGAAACAGGGTTTGCAACAGGCGCTCGTTGTCCCGCTGGTGGAGGCCAATCGAGGGTTCGTCCAACACGTAGAGCACCCCCGTCAAGCCGGAGCCCATCTGGCTGGCCAGCCGGATCCGCTGCGCTTCGCCCCCGGAGAGGGTCATGGCCGGACGGGCCAGCGTTAGGTAGTCCAGGCCCACATCCACCAGAAACTGCAGCCGGGTTTTGATCTCCCGCAGCACCAGCTCGCCGATCTGCACTTGTCGCGGGGTAAGTTTCAACTGCTCCAGGCAGTGCAGGCAGTCGCGGATGGAGATCTCGGTGAGATCCGTGATGCGGTAGCCGCCGATGCGCACGGCCAGAGCTTCCGGCTTGAGACGGGATCCCCCACAGGCGGAACAGGGACGGTAGGTGAGGTAGGCTTCCAGCTTTTGCCGATAGATTTCGGAAGTGGTTTCCTGGTAGTGCCGCTGCAATTGGGGAATCACCCCCTCATAGCGGCGATAGTACCCCCGGCCTCGGTACTGAGATTCTACCTCGGCGATGTAGACCTCCTGGTCGGCGCCGTAGAGGATGATCTGCTGTTGCTGGGGGGTGAGATCACACCAGCGGCTGCTGAGGTCAAAGCCAAAAGCCTTGGCGGCTCCCGCCAACAAAGCCAGATAGTAGGGGTTCTCCCGCTCTGCCCAAGGGGCGATGGCCGCGTACAAGGGGAGCTTGGGATCGGGCACGATCCGCTCGGGGTCGAAGATGGGCTCAAAACCCAGCCCGTGGCAGACAGGACAGGCCCCAATCGGCGAGTTGAAGGAAAACAGGCGCGGCGACAGCTCGCCCATCACCGAACCGTGCTCCGGGCAGGCAAATTGCTCAGAAAAAATCAGCTCCGTTGGCTTGCTGTTCAGGTATTGCCCCGCCGACTCGGCCACCTTTTGCAGCAGCTGTTCTCGCTCCTCTTCCCGCGGCAGCAGCTCCACCACCGCAATTCCTCCCGACTGGCGCAGGCAGGTTGCCAGAGAATCGGCCAGTCGCTCCGCTATGTCGGGGCTCTTGACCAGCCGATCCACCACAACCTCAAGGGTGTGGGTTTTGTTTTTGGCTAACTCGATCTCCTCGCTCAGATCCCGCACCTGGCCGTCGATGCGCACGCGCACAAACCCTTGCTGGCGCAAGCTTTGCAACAGGTTGGCATGGGTGCCCTTTTTCCCCTTCACCACCGGCGAGAGCAACTGAAACCGCGTCCGATCCGGCAGGGCCAGGATCTGATCCACAATTTGATCCACCGTCTGGGGGGCGATCACCCGGTTGCAATGGGGGCAGTGCGGGATCCCAGCTCGCCCATACAGAAGCCGCAGGTAGTCGTAGATTTCGGTAACGGTGCCGACGGTGGAACGGGGGTTGTGGCTGGTGGACTTTTGATCGATGGAGATGGCCGGACTCAGCCCTTCGATGCGATCCACATCCGGCTTGTCCAGTTGCCCCAAAAACTGTCGCGCATAGGCGCTGAGGGATTCCACATAGCGCCGCTGTCCCTCGGCAAAGATGGTGTCGAAAGCCAAGGAGGACTTGCCCGATCCGGAGACGCCCGTGAATACCACCAGGCGATCGCGCGGGATCCGCAGGTTGACATTTTTGAGGTTGTGCTGCCGCGCCCCCACCACATGAATTTCGTTTTGGCTGGACATCTCACCACCTTTTCGCGCAGCGTGTCACAGGCATCCCGTCGAGACCGGCGAGTAACAAAATCTTAACGATTCTTAGTTAACGATTCTAATGCTCTTCGCTTTGTCCAAAAGGGGATCCCAGCCGACCAGGGGACGACAAATCGGTAGCAAAAAAGACTTGGCTATGCTGGAAAAGATCGACCCCCAAGGGCCATGACCTGGACACTGCCATCCGTTCAAAAGGTGTTTGTTTACCTGTTGGTGGGGATCGCCTTCACGGCCCTTTGTCTGGGGGATCAGGCTCTGTCGCCACCGGTCATTGCCGTTTGCTTGGCCGCAGGGGCCTGCAGTTGGTTTTGGGAGCCGCCAAGGATTGCTTTTGCCCGCTATGCCCCCCTGTGGATGCCCCTGACGGTGGCGGTGTTGCTTAGCCTGCTGGCTTTGGTTATCTTTGGGATCCTTCCCTTTTCCGATGGGGCCATTGGCTTGGTGCTTTACCTAACGGGGGCCAAGCTGTTTCAGCGGGAACGGGCAGCCGATCACATCCAGTTGGCGGTGCTGTCTCTGCTGCTGATGGCCATTGCCACCCTGTTCAACGAAGACATCAGCTTTGGGCTGCTGTTTTTGCTGTACGTGGGGGTAGGGCTAATCAACCTCACCCTTTACCACCTGCGCCTGCAAGCAGAGCAGCACCCGCAGGCAGCCAGCCAAACCCGTGGCATCAACCTCAACTTTTTGGGCTTTCTCGGATCCCTGGCTTTGCTGGCGGTGATCCTGTCCGTGGCTTTGTTTTTCTTGTTCCCGCGGGTCAGTTTAGGAATCCTGGGTCGCCAGGCCCGCTCCCCGGTGATGACCACCGGCTTTGCCGAGGAAGTCAGCCTGGGAGCATTCGGCACCCTCAAAACCGATAACACCGTTGTCATGCGGGTGGAATTTCCGGCAGGGGTGCCGCCCCGTGTGGAGTCCCTCTACTGGCGCGGGATCAGCTTCGATCGCTACGATGGACGGGCCTGGTCGCGAACGCTAGACCGCTTCATCCCCATTTTCCCCAACGCAGCAGGGGTATTTGATCTCTCTGCCTCCAGCTTGATCCCCACTGCTCCCGACCTGCTGCTTCTCCCCTTGGAGCAGCTTATCTATCTGGAGCCGCTGGCCACCAACACCGTTTTTGGGGTGGCCCCGCTGGTGGAGATGGAATGGCTGGAGCGGGGCGGAGCAGCGACGGTGCAACAAGCTTGGCAACGGCAGAATCGCCGCCTCATCCTGAGCGAGACCGGAGATGTTGGCCATTCTCTGCCTCGGCAGGTGCCCCATCTTTACCGCGCCCGGAGCCGGATCTCAAGGGAGTTAAGCCCGCGCTTGCGCCGGCTGAGCCACGCAGAGCTGTTCAGTGCTCTCGACCCAGTCCAACAGGCAGCCTATCTGCAGTTGCCAGCAGACCTGGATCCGCGCATTCCCGCCTTGGCTGAAGACGTTACCGCTGGGATCCCCGATGTCTTTGGCAAGGTGACGGCTTTGCAGAACTACCTGCTGGAGAACTACGCCTATACCACCGATCTGCCGGATCCCGGCCCTGAACCGCCTTTGGAAGCCTTTCTGTTCACCCATCGGCGGGGCCACTGCGAATATTTCGCCACAGCCCTGACGATACTGGCCCGCAGCATTGGCATCCCGGCCCGGATGGTGAATGGCTTTTTGGGCGGGCGCTGGGTGGCGCAGGAAAATTATCTGGCAGTGCGCAATGCCGACGCCCATTCCTGGACGGAGATCCCCTTTGGCCCCTACGGCTGGGTCATCTTTGACGCTACGCCGGCAGAGGCCAATGTCAGCCGGCGGGAAACCTGGTGGGATCCCCTTCAAGATTTCTACGACAGCTTGCGCTTCCGCTGGTTTAAGTACGTCATCCAGTACGACCTATCCACCCAGCGGCAGATCTGGCGGCAGATTCAGGAGATGGCCAGCGCTGTAGCCGCCTCTCCGGATCGAGAGGATGTCGGTGCTGGCTTCCGTCGCAGCCTGGTTGCCTTGGGGCAAACGTTGCAGCAGAATGGCCTGCCGGTGTTGGGGGTGGTTTTGATCACCGGATCCATGGCCTATTGGGGTCGCCGCCGCCGCTATCGGGCTTTGCGCTGGCAGGATGGGGGGTGGATTCTGTTGGCCACTGCCGGCAATGGGGTTTTGCTGGGATCCCTGTGGCAGCCTCCGCCCCCCTGGCCCACCTGGATGGTTGGCCTCTTGCTACCGAGTCTGGCCTTTGCTGGGATGCGCTGGATCCCGGCGGCTCTACCCAAGTCGCAGCAGCGCCGCCAGCTTATCTCAAGGCTTTATCTGCAACTGCGGGATCTGGCGACGGCGGTGGGGATCCCAGCCCACCTAGGCCCTGAGGCCTGCCTGGAACACTTGCGCCACTCCGACTTACCACAAGCCCAGGTGGCCATCCAGTTCTTGGAGCGCTACCTGGAGGTGCGCTTCGGTGGGATCCCGTTGGAGGCGGGCGAATTGCAGCGCTGGCAACAGCAATTCAAACAGCTCAGACGAGCATGGCAGCCACTGGCCAAAACCCCCAGAAGAGCCGCCTGACCAGAAGGACGGCTATGCCCTGGAGCAAGTACCCCAAAAGCCCTGCGAGAAACCTTGACAGTTATGAGACAGTTAAGAGATAGTTAACGTTAGTTATAGACCCCGTAAGCTGCACTGTCAGACGGGGAAATCGCTCAGTGGCGCACTCGCTTCAGGCACGTTTCGCGCTGCTGCATTGCTATGCCCTTGCAAACTCATCTGAAGCTGTGTTACGTTTCTAACGTTCAGCTTCGAACGAGCAAGGGCGTGTTAGCTATGCGTAGCTATTCTTTGAGGGCGGCTTTGGCTGCAACTTTGTGTCTGCTGTCCTCGTCAGTTTTTTCCTCTAGTGTGGCTCAAGCGGCGCCTAAGCCAACCGGCAACGGTGCAATCTTCTTTCACCCAGATGGAACCTCAGCTTCCCACTGGGACATTACGCGCATTCTCTACAAGGGCCCTGATGGCTTTCTGAACTGGGATCGTCTCCCCGTGATTGCCCCCTATCGCGGGCACCTTCTTGACCAGCTTGGAGGAACTTCCAACGCCGGAGCGGTGATCCATGCCACAGGAACTCGTGTCCACGCCAAGAGCTTTGGGTTGGATCCGGACGGCAAAGAGTACCCCTCTGCCAACGGCACCCTGAACACGATCATGGAAGAGGCTGTGGCGGCAGGCTTGGGTACGGCTCTGGTGCAAACGGGATCCATCATTGAGCCGGGGACGGCTGCCTTCGTTGCCGAGGCTGCTAAGCGCAGTGATTACGAAGAAATTGCCCTGGAAGTAGTGGAGTCGGGGGTAGACATCATCCTCGGCGCTGGCGAGGAATGGCTGCTGCCGGAAGGTGTCCAGGGCCGCTTTGGCCAAGGGAAGCGCAAGGATGGCCGCAACCTGATTGAGGAGGCCAAGAAAAAGGGGTACGCCGTTGTCTACACCCGCGACGAGCTGCTCAAGCTGCCGGCAGATGTCTCTAAGGTTTTGGGGGTGTTCAACGTCGAGGACACCTTCTACGACAAGCCTGAAGAAGAGTTGCGGAAAGAAAACTTGCCCAACTACATCGCCAGCGCCCCCACCATTGCCGAGATGACCGAATTTGCCCTGGCGCGGATCTCCCGCAATCCTAAGGGCTTCTTCGCCGTCATCGAAGAAGAGGGCACTGATAACATGTGCAACAAACTCAATGCCTCTGGCTGCCTGGAGGCCATGAAGCGGGCCGACGATGCCATCGGGGTGATTCTTAACTTCATTGAGAAGAATCCCAAGACCTTCATGATCACCACCAGCGACAGCAATGCCGGTGGCATGCAGTTGGTGGATGTCGAGTCCGCCGATGAGCCGCTGCCCCCTACTGACCCCGAAGGCAGTGGTGCCCCCATTGACGGAGTTGACGGCACCGGTAGCAAGCCGTTTATTTCTGCTCCTGACAAGAATGGCAAGCGCTTTCCCTTTGCCGTGGCTTGGGCTAGCGGAGATGACGTCGGCAGTGGAGTCATTGCTCGCGCTGCGGGCTTGAACGCCCAAGAGTTGGTGCCGACCACCGGGATCCTGAACACGGACATTTATCGGATTCTCTACTTCGTGCTCTTCGGGGAGCGCATCCCCAGCGAGCTGAAGCCCTAGTGTCTGCTGTGGTCACCTGCCTTGGGCGGGTGTTTGCCCCACAAGCTCTGTCCGTCACGGGGGATCCATCCAGTGGATCCCCTTTTTTTATGAGAACCACATAACGGCGAAGGGGCTAGCTCAGCAAAGCAGATAGACGTAGTTCATTTTGCGTTAGAACTGTACTACAGTGGGCTATCATGGAGCCGAGACTGTCCTTTGGGTTTGAGTTTGTTCCACCAACGCGAACTGCGATCTTCAACCATGCCCACTCCCGCTGACTCCTCTCCATCCCCCCTTCTCCAAAGCGACGAGGTTCTCAAGCCTGAGGACTCTGTTCCGCTGAGGGGGACGGTATTGGCGGCCCGTGAGCCTTTTTTGGGGCTGTTGCGGGATCTGGCGCGGGCCTACCAAGCTTTTGAAAATTACGCCGGGGTTCACATTCGGCAAATGGGGCTGACGGCCCCCCAATTCGATGTGTTGGTTACCCTTGGCAATACCCCTGGGATGACCATGAATGTCTTGGCCCAAAAAACGCTGGTGACCAAAGGGACACTGACCGGCATTGTGGATCGCCTGGAACAAAAAGGGCTGGTGCGCCGGGAAGTGCCCCCGGAAAACCGACGCTGCTTTAAGGTCGTGCTGACAGAAGCGGGGGAAAAACTGTTTGAGGAAATTTTCCCGGCCCACGTCGCCTACTTGAAAGAGCGCTTCCAAAAGCTGGATCCCTCGGAGATGGCGCAGATCCAGGCTTGCCTTAAAAAACTGCAGGCTATTTTCTAGCGCTTTCAGCTAGAAATCGCAGGAGCCCCGCACTGTACCCGTAGGGTCAGTGCCGAGAGGAATGCGAGGTTACAATAGAACTATGACCCAAGTCCTGACCGTATCCTGCAAGCTCAAGGTGTCCCAGTCGCAAGCCGCCAAATTGGACGCGACTTTGGAGGCTTTTGGCCAAGCCTTGAACTGGGT
>NZ_JANSIA010000098.1:0-10543 GCF_047461835.1 Synechococcus sp. R60.1
CCGAGACGACTGCGCAAGGAGCCATCCATGCGCAGCGTGGTAGGAATCTCCGGCCTTCAGGCCGGGGAGGATGTCAAAAGACCTCAGCTGCCCAACACTGTGCAGCTGACAAAAAATACAGTTCTCTTGGGAGAGGAGCCGAGGGTGGTGGCGTTGGCGGCGCGGAGCGCTTGGGAGCGGATCCACCGGTTGGGAAAGGGGCGGCAAATGCTAACGTCAGAGTAGGGATCTTTCCGCTGGGCAAGGGATCCCGTTACCCTGGTTTTTGGCTTTTTCCCCAAGATCTGGATGTTGAGAGCTGGAATTGTCGGCCTGCCCAACGTAGGCAAATCTACCTTGTTCAACGCCCTCTGTGAAAATGCCAAAGCCGAGGCGGCCAACTTTCCCTTCTGCACCATTGAGCCGAATGTGGGGCGGGTGGCGGTGCCCGACGAGCGCTTGCAGGTGCTGGCCAAGATCAGCGGTTCTGCCGAGATCATCCCCAGCCAAATCGAGTTTGTGGATATTGCCGGGCTGGTGGCTGGAGCCAGCAAGGGGGAGGGTCTGGGCAACCAGTTTCTCTCCCACATTCGCCAGGTGGACGCCGTGGTGCACGTGGTGCGCTGCTTCCAAGACGAGAACATTGTGCATGTGGCGGGTTCGGTGGATCCCTTGCGGGATATCGGGGTGATCAACTTGGAGCTAGCCTTGGCGGATTTGGCCCAGATCGAGCGGCGCATAGAGCGGGTGCGCAAGCAGGCCAAGTCCGACAAAACCGCCCAACTGGAGTTGCAGGCTCTGGAACAATTACAGGCTGCCTTGGACGAGGGCAAGCCGGCTCGCCTGGTACCCCTCAGCCCAGAAGAAGAGCAGTTGATCAAAGGGTTGGGGCTGCTCACCCGTAAAAAAGTCATCTACGCCGCCAATGTGGCGGAAACGGATCTGGCCAGCGGCAATGCCTGGGTGGAGCAGGTGCGGCAATTTGCCGAGGCGGAAGGGGCAGGTGTGGTGGTGGTCTCAGCCCAGGTGGAGGCGGAACTGGTGGAGCTGCCCCCCGACGAGCGACAGGCCTATCTGGATTCGTTAGGGGTAAAAGAGGGCGGGCTGAAATCTCTCATCCGAGCCACCTACGAGCTGTTGGGCTTGCGCACCTACTTTACCTCTGGCCCCAAAGAAACCCGCGCTTGGACGATTCCAGTCGGCGCCACAGCCCCTCAGGCAGCCGGGGTGATCCACTCCGATTTTGAGCGGGGCTTCATCCGGGCCGAGACGGTGGCCTATGCCGATCTGGTGGCGGCGGGATCCCTGAATGCCGCCAAAGAAAAGGGCCTGCTGCGCAGCGAAGGCAAAGACTACGTCGTCCAGGAAGGGGACGTGATGCACTTCCGCTTCAATGTCTAGTTCCCTATCCTCCTGCATCTCTCAGGCAAGCTGGGTTTTCTCAGAAACTGAAGACTTGCTCCCTGTCTTTAGGCAAAAAGACTTAACCCGCCCTGGACAAGGGATCCCAGCTTGGCGCCTTAGCTCCAGTTGGGTCTGAGAAGCAGCCCTTTCCTGAGAGAACTGTTGACGCTGTAACGAAACATCACAATAATTGGACTAGATAAACAAATGTTTTAGGGATGTATTGATGGATCTGCTGCAATACGGCCCGATGGCCTGGGTTTACATGGCGATCTTTGCCTCTATCATTTGGTGTATTTGGGGTCGTTCGGAAGACGACATCATGTTCTAGCCAGAGCGGGAGAGCTTCCTCTGTCGGCGGGGGCCATTCCTTGCGCTTGAGCCGGCAGGGGCAGCCTTTCACCAATCGTGGCTCTGTAAGGACGTTGTAAAAAATTTTGTAGAATCCTGTTGGGCTTGCGCCAGCCTTGGGATTGACGGCAATACCATCCTAGGCAGTGGGAGACTTTTCCCCCTGCTTTTGCAACACGGCAGCCTGCAGCGGTTATGGGTGTTACCAGCTTGATCTCCCGACGTCCTCTGCCTGGGGCAGAACAGACGCCAGAGGGCTACCGTCTTTCTTGGCGGGGCGTTGGGGTGATGGGGGTGCTCAACGTAACACCCGACAGCTTTAGCGATGGCGGCCAGTGGGGATCTGCAGAAGCGGCTGTGCAGGCAGCCAAAGCCATGGCAGCGGCAGGGGCCTTGATCGTGGATATTGGCGGCGAGTCCACCCGTCCGGGAGCGGAGCCGGTATCGGTGGAGGTGGAATGCGACCGAGTCTTGCCCGTGATCCGGGCCCTGGAAGGATCCGGGATCCCCATCAGCGTCGATACGCGCAGAACGGAGGTGGCAGCTGCGGCTTTGGCTGCCGGGGCGCACATCATCAACGATGTCAGCGGGCTGCGGGATCCCCAAATGATACAGGTCTGTGCCGAAAAGGGGGTGCCGGCGGTGATCATGCACATGCGGGGAGAACCGCGCACCATGCAGCAGCAGACCGACTATGCTGACCTGGAGGGGGAGGTTTTCGGTTTTCTCAGGGAACAGGCAGAGCGGGCCCTGGCAGCGGGCGTGCCCAGCGTTGTTTTGGATCCGGGCTTGGGCTTTGCCAAAACTGCTGAGCAGAATGTAACCCTGCTCAAAGCCCTACCGCGGCTGGTGGCCTACGGCTACCCAGTTTTGGTGGGGGCATCTCGCAAAAGTTTTGTGGGCAAGCTTTCCGGCATTGCCGTGCCCAGCGAGCGAGACAGCGCCAGCGTGGCCGTCCACCTGTTTGCGGCCAGCCGGGGAGCTGCCCTGGTACGGGTTCATAACGTGCCAGCTCATGTTTCCGCCCTCGCCACTTGGGAAGCTCTGCACCATGATGCAGGGTAGGCTGGTGCTGCAGGGCCTCGTCTTTCATGCCTATCACGGCCACTGCCCGGAGGAAGCGGTTTTGGGTGGGCGTTTTGTGGTGGACGTGGAGATGCGGCTTTCCCTAGCCGAGATCCAAGATGACCTCTCGCGCACGGTGGACTACGCCCAGGTGTACGAGAGGGTGCGGCAGGAGGTGACCGGCCAGCGCCGCCGCTTGGTCGAGACCTTGGCAGACCAGATTGCAGAGCGGCTGTGGCAGAGCTATCCCCAGCTGGAGGCCCTGACCGTGCGGGTTCACAAGCCCCAAGCTCCCCTGCCGGGGCTGTTCGATGATGTTTACGTAGAGATCGACCGTCGCCGATCTGTATGAATCCCGACCTGGCCTACATTGCCCTGGGAAGCAACTTGGGGGATCCGCTGCAGCAGTTGCGCCTGGCTGTGCAGAAGCTGCCCCAGCTGGGAGAGGTGGCGGCCCGTTCCAGTCTCTACCGCAGCCCAGCCCAAGGGGGGCCACCCGGACAGCCTGATTACCTCAATGCAGTGGTGGCGTTGGATCCCTTTCCCCCCTACCGGTCTCCCCTGGAGTTGCTCGGGGCGCTGCTGGCCATCGAGCAGGAGGCAGGACGGGTGCGGCGCATCCGCTGGGAGGCCAGAACCCTGGATTTGGATCTGCTGGCCATGGGCAGCCGCATCCTGAACAGCCCTGAGCTGACGTTGCCCCACCCCCGCATGATGGAACGTGCTTTTGTCTTAGCTCCCTTGGGGGAGATCGCTCCCGACTGGCGTCACCCTGAGACCGGTGTGGGGGTCAAAGAGGCACTCATCAGTTTGGATCAGTCCTGGCTGGAGCGCACAACCCTCGGCTGGGAGTAAGAAAGAGTTTGGTAAGCTGGTTAGGGATTTCGGCAAAAGGGATCCCATGGACAGCCTCCAACTCTGGCAGCGCTACTGCGATTGGCTTTACTACCATCCCGGCCTGGAGATTTTCGTCGATATCAGCCGCATCCGTTTCACTCCCCCTCAGGTGGAAGCGCTACGGCCTCGCTTTGCCCAGGCTTTTGCCGATATGCAGGCTTTGGAAGCCGGGGCCATTGCCAACCCCGACGAAGGCCGCCAGGTGGGCCACTATTGGCTGCGGGCGCCCGAGCTGGCTCCCACCCCTGAAATCCGGCAGGCCATTCAGGATTCCATTGAGCGAGTGGAAACCTTTGCCGAAAAGATCCATCGCGGAACCATCCCGGCCAGCGGGGGGGGACGGTTCACCGAGCTGCTCTGCATCGGCATTGGCGGCTCAGCTCTGGGGCCGCAATTTGTGGCGGAGGCCCTGGCTCCGCTGCACCCCCCCCTGAACATCCACTTCATCGACAACACGGATCCCGACGGGTTTGACCGGGTGCTGGGGCGGCTGGCAGACCAACTGGGGCAAACCCTGGTGATCACCACCTCCAAATCCGGCGGCACCCCAGAGCCCCGCAATGGCTTGGTGGAGGTGAAGCTGGCCTACCAAAAAGCCGGGATCCCTTTTTCTGCCCATGCGGTGGCCATCACCGGCCCCGGCAGCCAATTGGAGCAGCAGGCGCGGCAGGAGGGGTGGTTGGAGGTCTTCCCCATCTTCGACTGGGTGGGGGGGCGCACCTCCGAAACGTCCCCGGTGGGCCTGTTGCCGGCAGCGTTGCAGGGCATTGATATCCGGGCTTTGCTGGCCGGGGCAGCCACCATGGATGAGGCCACCCGCCTGCCCCACCTGGAGCGCAATCCCGCCGCTCTGCTGGCCATGGCCTGGTACATCGTCGGTCAAGGGCAAGGGCGCAAGGACATGGTGGTTTTGCCCTACAAGGATCGCCTGCTGCTGTTTAGCCGTTACTTACAACAGTTGGTGATGGAATCCCTGGGCAAATCCCACGATCTAAACGGCAACCGCGTGGAGCAGGGCATCGCCGTTTACGGCAACAAGGGCACCACCGACCAACATGCTTACGTCCAGCAGTTGCGGGATGGCTTGAACAACTTCTTTGTCACCTTCATCGAGGTGCTTCAGGATCGGGAGCCTGGGATCCCTTCCCCCTTCGTGGAGCCGCAGGTGACCAGTGGCGACTACCTGAACGGCCTGCTGCAGGGCACCCGCCAGGCTCTCTACGAAAACGGTCGCGACTCCATTACCGTGACGCTGCCACGGGTAGATGCCCGCTCGGTGGGGGCCTTGATTGCCCTCTACGAACGAGCCGTGGGCCTCTATGCCTCCCTAATCCAGATCAACGCCTACCATCAACCGGGGGTGGAAGCAGGCAAAAAAGCCGCCAGCGCCGTCTTGGAGCTGCAACGGCGATTGCTAGAGACGGTGCAGGAGCACCAGGGATCCCTGACTTTGCCCCAACTGGCAGAGAAACTGGGCTGCCCGGAGCGCATAGAAACCCTGTACTGGATTGTGCGGCACTTGCACGCCAATGGCCGCGGAGTGCTCTTGACAGGGGATCCCGCCTGCCCCTTGGAGCTGAACATCCAGCCTCGGCCTGCTTGAGCCTCGAGTTTCCTGGAGCAAGTGCGGAGAGCAGGCTTGAGTTGGTCAATCTGTACCTCGCCTTAAGCCCTTCCCGGCCAGCCGACCCCCCTGCCTAGAATCGAGCAAGAGTCCACTCCAGGAGGAGACTATGGATCAATCTGCTGCCGTCCTGCCCCTACAAACCCCGAAAGATGTCTCCATCGAAGATATTGAGCAGGAGCTGAACAAGATCTGGTCTTCCAAAGGAGAGAGCGTTGCCGCCCGCGCTGCCACCTTTACCCTGGTGGTGTACGAATCTCTGGACGATGCGCTGTTGCTGCCTTCCCCCACCGTCGAAGCCATCGCCACCCAGAACCCCTGTCGCGTCATTGACCTGCGCGCCAAACGAGAGGGATCCCCAGACGATGCCATCGAGGCCCAGGTGGCCGCCTATTGCCCGGTGACCCGTGAGCAGCGCAGCTCGTTGGTCTGTTGCGAATACATCACCCTGAAAGCGCCCGAATCGGCCTTTGTGCGGGCCTGCAGCACCGTTGCCTCGCTGCTGATCCCCAACTTGCCCACCTTTTTGTGGTGGCAAGGGGATCTGGATTTGAACAGCTTGCTGTTTCAAAAATTGGTGGCTCTGAGCAACCGGGTCATCGTCGATTCACGGGGCTTTGTCAATCCAGAAGAAGATCTGCAAGAAATCCACCTCTTGGTGGGTGAGGGGCGCCACTGTGGGGATCTCAACTGGCGGCGGCTGCTGCCTTGGCAGGAACTCACCGCCCAAGCCTTTGACCCTCCCGACCGGCGGGAGTCCCTCTACCTTGTGGATCGTGTGAACCTCGACTACAAAGCCGGCAATCCCTGCCAGGCGTTCCTTTTCCTGGGCTGGCTGGCCGGTCGCCTGGGATGGACTCCCACAGAGCGGGTTCAGGCTCAAGAACACGATTACAAGATTGACCGCATCCGCTTTCAAACCCAAATGGGCGGCGAGGTGATGGCAGAACTGGCCGCTGTGCCCTTGGCCTCGGAAATCAGCCAGCCGGGGGATCTCATCGGGCTGCGCCTCACCTCCAGCAACCAAGAAGCCGACGCCTGTACTGTGCTGTGCTCCGAAATCACAGGGTGTATGCGCATGGAAGCCATGGGGGGCGCTCAGAGATGTGTGGTTCGCCAGGTGGCTCCCCTGGAGCAGGATTCCCTCGACACCCTGCTGGCTGCCGAGTTGCAGCGGCTTGGCCCCGACTACCTCTACGAAGAAACCCTAGGGGTGGTGGATCAGATGCTGAAGCTGGGCAAAAGCTGAGATCTGCTTCTGGTTTAAGTGACATACTCCCGCACTCATGCTGATGCAAAGCGCTCCGCGCCGCTAAAGCGAGAGAGTGCGGGCTTCAAGGACTCCGTCCCGCTGACGCGAACAGTGACTCCGGTTAGCGCTCCGCGCTGCTAGCGCGAAAAGGACGGGATGCCCCACCACCCTGTACTTGATGTTTATAGCGGCAGTGTATAAAACCCCGCTACTTTTTATGTTTATGGCACCAGTCAAGGACAAAACATCATGTCCCCGCCTTTCATCCCGACTCTCACCCTGGATAGTGGCTAGCCACTAGTCACTAGTCACTAGCCCCTAATAGAGGGCGGGGCTTCCCAGCGGTGTAGCTAACGGGGTGCGGGGGCAATCAGTCCCGCGCCCTGTCCGCAGGACGAGCACCGGGAGGATGTTATAGTAGCTACAGAGGGGTCGGCTAGCTGCGCAAGGTCACCGGAAATTGTGTTGCCAACTGCGCCCTCACCTGGTTTTGCAGAGCTTCTACCTCCGCATCCGTGAGGGTGCGATCGGGAGCACGGTACACCAGGCGGAAGGCAAGGCTGCGCTGCCCTGCAGGTACGCCTTGACCACGGTACTCGTCGAAAAGCTGCACCGATTGGAGAAGTGCTCCGCCCGCTTGACGGATAACCTTCTCGATCTCACTAACGGCAAGGTCGAGCGGCGCAAAGAAGGCGATATCCCGATCGGCAGCGGGAAAAGGCGAAAAGGGGACAAATTGCACAATGCCCCGTCTCTCCAGGCTTTCCAGCAAGGGATCCAACTGCAGCTCAAACCCATAGACCTGATCTGGCAGCCCCTTTTCCTGACAGAGGCGGGGGTGCAGTTGCCCGAACAAACCGATGCGGGATCCCTCAATCCACAAACTGGCCTGGCGACCGGGGTGAAGCAGGGACGATTGCTCTTCAGGGGGATCCAGACGAAACTCCGGGCCAAATCCCAGCCGCTCCAGAGCGGAGACCAGCAGCCCCTTGGCCTCGAACCAGTCCATGGGTCGGTTGCGGTGCTGCCAATCGTGGGGATTGGGATCCCCGCCCAAGATACCGCCGATATGCTCAGCTTCCCGGTAAGGGTGGGGGTTGGGGGGAAGGGCATGGGCAAAAACACGACCGATTTCAAAGGCTTGGAGCGGGCCGTTGCCTTGATCCCAGTTGAAGCGGAAGGCCTCCACCAGGCCGGGAAGTAGCGCATTGCGCACGGCTGAATATTCAGGCGAAAGTGGATTGGCAATCCTCACCAAAGATCCATCCTCCTCCGCCGGGCAGAGGGAGATGTGATATACCTCCGTCAGGCCAATGCCCCGCAGCACTTCTCGGATCTGGCGGGTGAATGTTTCCCGCGCCGAAAGGGATCCCACCTGCGGCTCGGTGGGTAGGGTTTCTGAGAAGCGGTCATAGCCGTAGAGACGGGCAAACTCCTCGATGAGGTCGATCTCCCGCTCAATGTCCCGCAGGCGATAGGGGGGAACGACGACCTGCCAAACGCAGCTGGCCACGGTTGCCGTCTCGGTAGCGGGGGAGAGGGCACTCTGGGAATTGGCCCCTTCGCAACGGGAGAGCTGAAAGCCCAAGGCAGATAGGATCTCCTCCACATCCGCCGCCTGCACCTCGTCCCCCAACACATCGATCAGCCGCGACAGCCGCAATTTCAGGGTGCGTTCCAGGGGGGGCCGCTGGTCAAAGGTGGTGAGGCCGGCCACTGCTCCCCCTGCCAGTTCCAGGATCAACTGCACCGCCCGATCCCGGGCCTGATCGAGGGTGGCAAAGTTAACCCCTCGCTCATAGCGGGTGGAAGCCTCGGTGCGCAGACCTTGAGACCGGGCCGAGCGCCGCGTCACCGCTGGATCGAATAGGGCTGCTTCCAAGAAAATGCGAGTGGTGGTCGAGCCGACCTCGGTTTCTTCCCCTCCCATGACCCCGGCCAGAGCTACCGGTTGGCTGCCGGCCACAATGAGATGACTATCGGCTTGCAAGGTGCGGGTTTGGCCGTCCAAGGTCTTTAAGGTTTCTCCCGGCTGGGCCAAGCGCACCTCGATGGTGGGTTTTTTCTTGCCCATGACCTGGAGCAGGCGATCCCAGTCGAAGGCGTGCAAAGGCTGGCCCCATTCCAGCAGGATCAGATTGGTAATATCCACTACATTGTTGATGGATCGCATGCCGGCAGCGGCCAGTCGGTGTTTTAGCCAGTCGGGGGAAGGGCCGACTTTCACCCCCTCGATCAACACGCCACTGTAGGCGGGACAAGCTTTGGCATTGGCAATGCGCAACTGAAAGTTGGGGATGGGCTTGGCCTGAAGAGGCTTGACGGGGGGCAGGCACAGCGGGTTGCGGGTGAGGGCAGCCACTTCGCGGGCGATCCCCACCATGCTCAGGGCATCGGCCCGGTTGGCGGTGGAAGTGAGATCCAGCACCACATCGTCCAAGCCTAGAAGGGGGCGCACATCAGAGCCAAGCGGATGAACCTCCAGATCCAAGTCGGGCGGGAATTCGTGGATCCCTTCGGAAGATTTCTCCAGCCCCAGCTCGGCCAGAGAGCAGATCATGCCCTCCGAGATCACCCCCCGCTTGTCGGCTTTGGCAATGGTGAGGGAGAGGGCGGGCAAATGGGTGCCGGGTGTAGCCACTGCTACCAGGATCCCGGCGCGGGCGTTGGCGGCTCCACAGACAATGGTGGCAGGCCGATTGGATCCCAAGTCCACCTGGCAAACCTGCAGCTTGTCGGCGTTGGGGTGAGGCTCGGCAGCCAGGATCCTGCCCAAAACCACCCCATCTGCCCAGGTGCGGCGGTCTTCGATCTCTTCCACTTCAAACCCCGCCAGGGTGAGGGCCTCCCCCAGTTCTTCGGGTGAAAGTTGGAAATCCACCAGTTCTCGCAGCCACTTCAAGGAGATGCGCATCGCTGAGCCATCGGTGCAAACGCCGCACCCATTATCGCTCACCTGGCCCTCTTCTCCAGCCGGGATCCCGGCCCAAGATCGTGGGATGGCATAGACCCGGTTCTGGCCGGAACCGGTGGGACAGGGTGGGATGCTAAAACAGTGAAGGCGAGGGCTGAGGTCAGATCCAGCGCCTAGCAAGGTGAGGAAGGATGAAGAAAGACTGGGCAAGACGGTTGCGCAACGGGTTGATTGCCGCAGTAGCTGTGCTCTTGGCAGCAGGACTGTTTTTGGCTAACCAAGGGCGTCAGGCGGGCAGCAACTTAGAGGCTCTAGCCCAAGAGGCCATACCTTGGGAGCAAGCTCAGGCCAATGGCAAACCTTCTTTGGTGGAGTTTTATGCCGATTGGTGCAGCACCTGTCGTGCCATGGCACCCCTCCTGGCCAGCCTGAAACAGGAATTTGCCGATCAAGTCAACTTCGTCATGTTGAATGTGGACAATCCGAAGTGGCTGCCGGAGCTGAGCCGCTACCGGGTGAACGGCATCCCTCATTTTCTGTTTTTGGATCGGCAGGGAGAAGTGCTGGGATCGGCGATTGGCGAACAGCCGCCGTCGATTCTGCGAGCCAATGTGTTGGCTCTGGCAACTGGACAGCCCCTGCAGTTGACCAATGCCGGGCCAGTGTCTGCGCTGGAGCGGAGCGGGCCTATCCTCCCCAATCAGCCGGATCCCCGCAGTCATGGTTAGGAGTTTGGTCCAGGGTTTTGTTGTCTTGGACACAGGCGGAAAGGTCTGGCCTCGGTTTGATATTGGATAACTTCTATCCATTCTCGTAGCTCACAAGAACAGGCCATGGCTGTCGAGACAACACCGATTTTGCCGGATCCGCAACGGTTGATCCCGAGCGAGCGCCTCAGACAAGTAAACTACCCGGCCCTGACTGCTTCGCAGTACAGGGCGGGCTTTCGGTAGCCCTGCAGTTGGCAAGCCAACCACGGGCCTCTAGGCTGGTTTACGACAGCCCCAAGTTTGGCAATCATGTTGGCCCCATTCCAGTCCGCATCCCCTTCCCATCC
>NZ_JANSIA010000099.1:0-10527 GCF_047461835.1 Synechococcus sp. R60.1
ACGGCAAAAAGAATCCACAACCCATGCGCCGCCGGCCACCTAGCCCTACCTGCTGGAGGCGAATTGAGTCTTCTTCCTGTAGGTTCTCTACTAAGGTTGAGAAACCTACAATCGTATGCCCTTTAATTCTCAAGGTCTTGCGCAAGGGTTTCCCAGTTTTATCTTGCAGTACTGATACCCGGCCTGAGATCTTAAGCTTCTCTAACTGGTCTTGGGCAGCTTGCACAAATGGATCTGGCTCGGTGTAGCCCTTGATTGTAACAATTCGGGCTTTTAGGGAAGTGCTTGGTTTGAGAGTAAAAATCCTGGGGATCCCCAGCTGTACTTCGTGAGATCCAATCTTCAATTGCTTGCCGGCTAGCTTGTACACCTCCGGCACTGCTTCCATGGGCAGCCGAATTCTAATGTGGGAGTGCGGAGTCAGTAAGATTTTGCCTCGTCTGTCTCCAATTCCCGCTGTTGTCAAAATCCCGATGTGAGGGTTTCGGTGCAGTGTTGGTACTTGGTGGCATAGCGCCGCGAGTAGAGCGTACCCGTGATCTGCTGGGAGGGTAGTTCCTCGCACGGGCAGGCATAGGTCCACTACGGGAGCTTCGTAAGGGACATGTGTTGGGTTTGCCATTGAAGCTTCAGCAGTCATTGAGTGGCTCATCACACAACTGCCACATGAAACATATGTAAGAAATGCTAGTGAACACAGCTCGCTTCTGTCAAGCAGCGCGCGGCGCCCCAGGGCGATCAGTGGAAAGGGCAGTCAGGGGTGCTAAGGCCTGCTGCCAGCAGCAAGGCACTTTCGACCACAGCAGCCACGTGAAAGTGCTCAACGCCCAGGGGCTTACCTCTGACAATACCATTGGTCTTAGCCCTCTTCAGCCAGGAGGTGATTTTCGGAAGAGTTCCCAGAAGAGGGCTGGATCCCCTACCCCCGCATAGGCAACCTCGAAGGGTAGAGCTTAGGATGGCTTGACCCATCTCCTCTTTATCAGCTCTCTCGCTGCCTATGAACCTGTCATCCATTGCCAAGCCACAGCAGCTTTCTCTTTTGCTGATCGCACTTCAGCTAACTCTGGGAGCGCCGGCGACAGCTCATCCGGTCACCAGTTCTGCAACGGACTCGACGGCGGCGGCCATTCAGCGAGTAACGGAAATTCATGGCGGAGCTGGGCCTTGGGCCGTGGTCGGCTATCGCATGGGGATGCGCGCTCTGCAGGAGCTGGGCTTGGTGAGTCCAACTCCCCACACTTCTAGGAACCGTTTTCTGGTGGAGGTCATTCACGAGTCGCCGGCAGAGATCCCGTTCGTGTGCATTGTGGATGGCTTGCATGCTGCAACAGGGGCCAGTTTGGGCAAGTTGAACTTGAAGCTGGTGGAGGTCGAATCTCTTGAAAAAATGCGCAGCGTGGTCATCCACCGAGAGACCGGCAAGCGGGTGGAGTTTCAAGTTTTGCCCGAGTTTATTGACAAATACCGGAACTTGCCCCCGGAACAACTGGCGGCTGCAGGGCAGGAAGTCCTTCAACTAGCCGATGAGAAGCTCTTTCGCCTCGCCATTAGCCCCTAGCAGGGAATATCGCTTCGGGATCCCTTCGGCATTCCTGAGCCAATCAGCTCCAGACCCGAGCGGGTGGCCACCTCTGCCGGATGCTCTCTTTCTTTCTGGAACTAACTCTGATTATCGTGGGCTCGCTAGGTACCTCCTAAGGGATCCGGGCTTGAGCGAATACATCTTGAGGGATCACCTTTAGACCCGGCAGGAAATCATCTTGAATGGCTTGGGATCCCGTAAAGGTGCGCGGCGGGGCATCGGGATAGAAGACGGTGATGCTCTTGGCTTGGGGATCCACAACCCAAACCCTGGGGATCCCAGCCTCCAGATAATCGGTTGCCTTCTGAGCTATGGCTCCAAAACTCTGGCCAGGAGAAAGGATCTCGATCACCAACTCGGGAATGGCAAAACAAGGTTCATCGGTCATGGCCTCAACCGGCAACCGCTCGTTAGAGATGTAAGTAACATCAGGAACTGGGATCCAGGGCTCTGCCTTTCGTGTTAAAACAACTGCCCACTCAGTATGTGCTGACCCAGGCTTAGGACACTCAGGGCTAGAGCACCAGTCCTCCAAAATTTGCCACAACACCGGTTGGAGACGAGCATGGAAGCGTTTTGGCGACATGGGTTCGTTTTTGGAGACGGCCCGCCCATCGACTAGCTCATAGACAATATCCCCCTCCGGCAAGGCCAGAAACTGTTCAGGAGTTAGCTTTTGACCTGAAATGGACAACTCTGGAGTCGATAGCATCACAGGATCCCCGTTGTTTAGGATGGCCGAATCTCTGTCTAGGCTAGCTCTGACATCCCCCACCTTCACCGTTTTGAAACAGTTGTCGAGCAGGGATCCAAATCCAGCGGCAAGATGGCTCCACTCAATTTTGGGGGTAGAGATCCCCATCTTTCTGGCACCGGCTGAGCAGAGGATGCCACTTTTCGGGAGAGGATAGGGCAACATTCAACCCAGAACCCTCTCCAGGCAACTTGAGAAGGGGGGGCTTCCAAGCTGCAGTAGCTTGAAGATGCCCGTGCTTCAATGCTTGAAAGCCGTCATCGAGAGGATCCCTATGGCTAATACCCTTTTGACCACTCTAGGCACCAGCCCCTACAGCGAGACGGTGTATGTTTTTGGGGAGCGGAAAGCCGATAGAACCCGTTATGTTGCCAAAGCCCTCTGTCAGCTCTTTGACATCGAGAGGGTGATTGTGCTGCTAACCCAAGAAGCACATGACACCCATTGGAAGCATCTACAGGACTGCCTACCCCCCCACGTGGAGAAAATTGCCAAGGCCATTCCTGAAGGGAAAACCGAGGCAGAGACCTGGGAGATCTTCGATGTGCTGGTCGATAGCATCGAGCCCCATACGCGGCTGGTTTTCGATATCACCCACGCCTTTCGCTCCATCCCCGTACTGGTGCTCTTGGGAGCCGCCCTTTTGCGCAAGGCCAAGAATGTAAATATTCAGGGGCTGTACTACGGTCTCTATCTCAAAGACCAGCAGGAAACACCCATCATCGATCTCACCCCCGCCCTTCGTCTTTTGGACTGGCTGACGGCTACCGACAAATTCATCAGCACCGGCTCGGCGCTGGAGTTGGGCCAACTTTTGGATACAGTTCAACGGGACTTTTACCGCCGACAAAAGTCTGGCAAAAGGGATCCCAAGCCCATCCGGCTGCAGAACTTTGGCCAAGCCATCCGCAATATCTCTCGTTCCCTGGAGCTGGTAAGACCGGTCAGCCTTTTGGAGGATGACTTGCTTAGGTTGCAAAGGCACTCCACCCAGGAGTTGGCAGAAGAGGTGGGCCAATTTGCCAAGCCTTTTGGTCTGCTGCTGCGAAGCATTCAGGATAGCTACAGCCAACTGGCTTTGCCAGCAGACAGAGCTACGGATGCCAAGGCTCAAGTTCAAAAGCAATTTCAACTGCTGCGCTGGTATGTGGAGAAACGCTTCACCACGCAGGCAATTCTCTTAGCTCGGGAGTGGGTGATCTCGGCCCTCTGCTTGTGTGAGGGGCTGCCCAACTACCGCCAGCGGGAAGCGCGGCAGGAGATCGAACACCAACTGGGATCCCTCATTCCGCGGAAAGACCAGCCCCTTGGAGATCCCCCTGCGACTGGCGAATCGGGCCGATCCCTCATCCCACGGGAAGACCAGCCCCAGGCGCTTCCTCCTATTACCACCCATGTGCCCGACGCCAAGCAGCTTGCCGATCTCTGGTCTCGCCTCAGCCAGTACCGCAACGATGTTGCCCATGTGCAGATGAATCTAGACCCTTTGAACAGCGAAGCTCTAGAAAGCTTTGTTTTGCAAGACCTGCTGCCTGGCCTGGAAGAGCTGTTTCCCAAATTGACCTGGGCAGAAGGGAAGTTGGAAGGGGATCTTTCCACTTCTCCGTAGGCTAAAGACATCGGTTCGCCCTCAGGTTCTGGGTTTTTGGTCAAACAACGGCTATTGAGAAATACTGAAGAAAACTGAGGGCTGGCCGGGATCAGATCGATGTTCGAGGAGTTCCTAACTGTTCTGTTTCTCCAGCGAAAACACCATGTCTTACTACTGGCAAGCTAAGCTCTGGGGTCTGTTACATGATCCCGCCCTCAAAGCCCTACACGACAGGACTGGCCGCTCCAAGGAAGGGCCGTGGACCAGACTGGCGGCGATGCAGGGATGGTCTTCTCCCAAAGCCGAGGGATCCTCTCCCATAGGCGATGCCGATCTCATCGCCTCGGCCAGCGACCGGGCTGCCATTGGCCATTTGCCCATAGCCATCAACTATCAAGTTGAGGATCGCAACTTGGGTCTTGGACTAGAAATGAGCCACTTGCTCTCCGGGCGCAAGCGCTTTTGGCAATTGGCCGATGACCAACACCAAGCCCTCAAGGATGCCCGCTCCCGTGCAGACTACCTGATGGAACGGGAGGAGAGCGCCATCCCCGATTGGGTTCGGCAGGAGACGGATCCCCAAAAAGTGTTTTGGTGGTTTTGGCGGTGCTTTCCCCAAGCTATTTGTCAGGAGTTTGGGGATGAGAGCTTGTTGTTATTGCCGGCAGAAACCCGGCTGCCAGACGGATCCCTGTGGAGCCACGCCAGCGTCACCGCAGCCTTGGCCGGATGTTTGGCCGGCTACGAGGAGCCCACGCGACCCTTTTTGGTGAGCTTTACCTTCAACCCCATCCAAGAGTTGATCAAAGCCAGCCGCAAGATGCGGGACTTTTGGGCCGGATCCTGGCTGCTGCACTATCTTTCTGCCCGCATGAGTTGGCGGCTTGCCGAGAAATACGGCCCCGACTGTCTGCTCTACCCCAGCCTCTACGGCCAGCCGTTAATCGACCACTGGCTGCGGGAGAAGTACCCCGAATTTGAAGAATGGATCCCTCAACCTTCTGCCAACGCCCTGCTCACCGCCGGTTTTCCCAACGTGCTCCTGCTGCTGCTGCCAGAAGAGCGGGTGGAGGCGGCCATGCAGTTTGCCCAGCAGACCCTCAAGGAAGAATGGAAGCAGTTGGCCCAGAAGGTGCTGGATTACCTGCAGGGGGATCGCCGCTGGCTGAGGCAGTTGCACCCAGAGGACCCCACCTGGCAGGGATGGCTGGAGCATCAGTGGCAGCACTACTGGGCAGCTGTGCCCTTGGGATCCCCGGCTCACTCTCTCAAGGATACCGGCATCCTTAGGCCCCCTCATGTTTCCATTGATGCGGATCCCTGGGTCAGTGCCCAAAACCGCACCTATCACCTGGGGGCTAAGCAAAAGCTCTTTGCTGATGAGGAGCTGGAGTTTCTGCGGGCTAGCTTTTGGGATCCCCAAAGACAACAGCGCCGCCAATACAAAGCCGGACTCAACGTGGGATCTTGGTGGGCAGCCGCAGTGGAGCAAACTCGGCGCCTACAGGCAGCTTGTAAGCAGGCCCGCGATTGGCAGCTCCCCGTTGCCTTTGGGCCGCGCAGCACCGTTTCGGGCTTGGGGCCGGTGGTGCATCCCTCACCGCGGCAGGGGTGGATAACAGAAGGGGAGAGTCGGCGGCTTTGGCAGCGGCAGGCCGGGCTCTTCGATGGCCGGGAACAGCTCAATGCCACTGAAACCCTCAAGCGGGGCTTGTACAAAGTGCTGCCGGAGCTCTTCCGCGAGCTGGATGAAGACCAGATTGCCGCTTCTTACCCGGATCTCACCGCTGGCGTAGCCGGCTACCTCAAAACCCAAGGGCGACGGGAACGAGAGCACTTCGAGCAGGCCTGTCAGGCAGTGGAGGCCCGCTACCCGGAGGTCAGAGGGGTGCTGCGGGAAATGCGGGGCAAATGGGGGATCCCGTGGGCCGACCAGCAGAACCTGCGCTACCATCCCCGTCTGCTCAATGCTGGTTGGCTGGTGGAAGACCTGGAGCTGGACGAGGAAACGCAAAGAAGCTACCGGCAGGACATCGAGACGCTTCTAGGCCGCTACTACCCCAGCGTTAACCCCGCCAGTTGGTACGTGCTGGCTGCCGGGGATGGGGACGACATGGGCAAATGGCTCAGGGGCGAGAAGATGAAATCCTACTACGACTATCTGCCTCAACCCCTACAGCGGCTGGCCAACGGGCAAACGGAAGCCATTGGCGAGGTCTTTGGCAAGGACAAGGAGGAGCTGGAGCAAGTCAAAGACGCTTTTCAGAAGTTTGTCAAAAACAGCCGCAAGCGCATGGGGCCTGCCACCCACAGCGCCCTAAGCCGCGCCCTGCTGGATTTTTCCGGCCAGTTGGTGCCCTACCTAACAGAGCAACGCTATGCCGGCAGGCTCATCTACGCCGGTGGGGACGACGTTTTGGCCTACACCAACCTCTGGGAGTGGGATGGCTGGCTGTGGGATATTCGCCAGTGTTTCCGGGGGGGAGAGGATGACTGGCGGGAGTTTGAGAACCTGGGGGACTACTGGCAGTGGAAAAAAGGGCGGCCTCCCGAAGGTTTGAGCCGGCGCCCCCTCTTTACCCTGGGATCCGCAGCCACCATCAGCTTCGGCGTGGTGATTGCCCATCACTCGGTGCCTCTGGCCATTGCCCTGGAAAACCTTTGGCAAGCGGAAGAAGAAGCCAAGAGCCACCTCTATGCCCATGGCTGCCCCAAAGACAGCGTGCAGGTGCGGGTGCTGTTTGCCAATGGCAACCAACTGGTGAGCACCAGCAAGTTCGACACGTTCGACAAGTGGAAGGATCTCCTTGATTTTGACTGGAAGCTCATGGGCCAGCAGCAGGATCAAAGCTCCTTGTTTGAGCAGGCAGCCCAACTGTGGGAGCAACATCCTGCCCCCAGCCCAGAGGCGGTGCCAGCCTGGGCCACGCTCTTTTGCAGCCGCCGGGATCTCTTCAAACAGGAATCGGAGCAGAAAGAGCACTTCCAGAACAAGCTTGTGGAGTTTATTCAGCATTTTTGGCAGCACAGCCTGCCCGCCCAGCCGCAGGCGTGGGATCTGGAGATCAAAAACTGGTTCAAGCTGGCGGCTTTTGTGCTGCGCAACCGCACCGTGAAATTGGGGAGGAACAGCCGATGAGTTGGTTTACCCTATCACCCTTGGATGTGTGGATGTTTCGAGATGCTAAGCCCTTTGCGCCGGGAGAGCGGGCCTGGGCCAACAGCAGCTTTCCCCCCAGTGGCCACACCTTGGCCGGGGCTGTTCAAGCCTACCTGGGCCAGCCGATGACGCTGCGGCTGCGGGGCCCCTTTCTCTGCCACGACGAAAGGCTCTATTTCCCCGCCCCTCTGCATCTGGAAGACGGATTCCCCCTTGTTCCCGTTCCTTGGTTGGACAATACGGATCCCTACTTCCATTGCCACTGGGATCCCACTCGGCCAGCCCCGTTGGTGTCCCTGAGGCCAGCAGAGGAGGAACCCGAAGGCAGCCAGAGCAGCAAGAAGAAAAAAACGGGAGGCTATCTGCCCTTCGAGGCGGTGCAAAAGGCGCTGGAAGGCAAAGGCTGGGATCTCAGCCAGGCCGTTAAGCCGCCGCTGAAGTATGAAGTACGGCCCCACAACACCCTGCAAGTCAGCAAGCGGCAGGTGCGGGAAGCCGATGGCTACTTTGTGGAGACCTGCATCCGTCTTCAGCCGGGCTGGAGTTTGGCCCTTTCCATCGAGGGCTGGGATCCCGATCGCGAAGCCTGGGATCCCCTACCCCTTACTCAGGAAGCAGTGCTGCGGCTGGGGGGAGAAGGCCACTGCGCTTTGCTGGCCCCCTGTCCGAAGCTGCAGGAGCAGTGGCAGCAGTTGCAGGACCTTTCTCAGGCCGCCTTTTGCCAAGCCGGACGCGCTTTGGCCTACTTGGTGACCCCAGGTGTGTTCATCAAAAAGGTGGACGGGCGTTCCCTCTGCCGCGCCTGGCCCTGGGAATGGAGATTGGCCACTCCCCACCCCGCCCATCCCCTCACCGGCCCCTTGGTGAGCGTGGCCACCGGCAAGCCCGTTGCCATCAGTGGACGCCTGCGGGTGGATCGCCCCCCAGAGCAGCGGCAGATGAGCCTGCCCGCCCCCCAAGTTTTTGCCGCGCCCCCTGGCAGTATCTACTACCTGGAGCAGCCGGCCCCCCTCAACCAAGAAGAGCCCGAGCTAGAAGATGGCCGGCTCAACGTGTTCCACCGCTGGCGGCTGTTGGGCTATAGCGAGCTCCTATGGCTGCCTTGGGCCAACTGAGTTTTGCTTTCAGTCCTTGAATACTTACTCGCAAAAGGAGCCCATCCATGACTTTTCAGATTGCCTACCTCCATCTATTGACTCCCCTGCACACCGGCGGCACTGCCCAAGAAGGGAACCTCTTGGGGATTGCCCGCGAATCCCACACCAATTTGCCCTACATCCCTTCCAGCACCATTCGGGGCAGGTTGCGGGCCAGCGTGGCCGATAAAGACAAAAAATTTGAGCTCTTTGGCAACGAAATTGGGGAAGGGGATCAGCTGACCCAAGGATCCATTTGGATTGGGGATGGCTCCTTGCTTTGGATCCCGGTGCCCTCCCTCAGCCACGGGGTGGTGTGGATAAGCTGCCCGCTTCTGCTCAAGCGCTGGCTGCGGCTAACAGGCCAGAATCTGTCAGTGCCGGATCCCTACAGTACGAGCTTGGGCACTAACCGCCCCATTTACCTCAAAGATGCCATTCTCAAAGAGGGTCTTCGACAATGGTCGGAATGGAAGAGCTACACCAAAGATCCTAATATCAGTCGCGTGATTGTTTTACCCGATCAGCACTGTGCCACCCTCATTCAAATGAGCCTGTGGCGGCAGGTGAAAGTCAAGCTTAGCGAGCACAAGGTTGTGGAAGGAGGCTTCCGCTATGAAGAGGCCATTCCTCCTGACAGCTTGATGTACTTTACCTGGGGGGTTACAGCCCAAGCAAATGGCAGTTCTGAGGAGGCAATGAAAGAGTTTCGAGATCTGCTGCAATCCAACCAGATTATGCAGATTGGCGGCCAGGAAAGCTTGGGCCGAGGCTTTGTGGAGCTGTCTTTGAACTAGATCTCAACCTAGGAGGGAGGTTTTATGAATAGCTTTGACCCGCGTACATTAGCCAAGCCCGTTTACGAATCCCTGTGCCAGCTCAGAGCACAAACCAAGGATACAGAAAGGCTAAAAGAGCAGAAGAACCAGGCTGTGGAGCTGTACACCTATCTTTCCACCTGGGGTTTGCTGCGCCTCAAGGCCGAAGAAGATGCCCTTAGCCAAGAGGGCAAAAAAGAGGTGGTCAAGGAGTTTTTCGATTGCCTAGAAAAGATATCCGGTCAAAACGAAATTGCCAAATCCAACGGCCTGGATCGTCTCATGGGGTTGGGAGTTGAAGAGTACCTGGGTTTAACAGGGCTGGGACTTGCTTTGGCACAAGAATTCAGCTTCTGGGCTACAGCCATTTACCATGACATTAGCGGAGGGGAATAATGAGCGTAGCCATTCCAATCCAGTCTATTTCCCTGTGTGAAGGAAGCCAAGTGGTCATCCATTCGCTGACTTGGCAAGACTTTGAGAGCATTTTGAAGGAGTTAGGGGAAGACCGCCACACTCGCGTTGCCTATTACAACGGCACTTTAGAGATTATGTCTCCCTTGTCCAAACATGAGCGCCCTCACCGCATTGCCGGAGATATTGTGAAAGCTCTCCTTGATTCTCAAGGGAGAGACTGGGAAGATTTTGGCTCAACAACCCTTAAAAAGTCTGGCAGTGCTGGGGTGGAGCCTGACACCTGCTTTTATGTCCATCACCTAGAGCAGATGCGAGGGTGTGAGGGAAGGATCGATGTCGATCTGTTGCCTCCGCCTGATCTGGCCATTGAGTCCGACATTACTTCCCGAACCTTTATCGATGCTTATAAAGCTACTGGTGTGCCCGAAGTTTGGCTCTTGGGTGAGCGAAGTTTACGGATGTTTATTCTGCAGGGAGAAGACTACGTAGAATCGAGCTGCAGCCGACTTTTCCCAGACTTCGACATCCCCAGGCTTGTGCCTCAACTCATTCGACGCGCCTTAGAAATTGGCACCAGCGCTATGTTGCGCGAATTTCGGGAAACGCTTCGCAATTCCTAATACTGCTTTCCAGCTTTAGGAGAAGATCAAATGCCTAGCAATCGTCCTGCCAACGCCCCGCAACCCCTTCCCCGTCCCGGAGGCTCGCCCCAGCAGCGGGATCCCAGCCGTCCGCCAAGTTCAGGAAGTCGAGGAGGAGGCCATCCCCCCAATCAGAGAGGGGGGAGTGGTGGTGGAGGGGGCGGCAACCATTCCCAACCTTCTCCCTGGTTAGGACATCCCTCGGATCCCAGTCCCAACCCAGATCCGACGGCGAGCTTTATTGAATATCTGCGGTGGATGAGAGCTCCAGCAACTCCTTTCAAAGACGGAACCAAAGTCGATCTGGTGCACCAAGTAGAAGCAAAGGCAAACTACGGAGCGCGCCTGCAAGTTCTAAATGCTCGCATCAAACGCATTGCCGGAGAAGAAAACACTTTTCAGGTCACCTGTCCCTGGCGAATTCG
>NZ_JANSIA010000100.1:0-10213 GCF_047461835.1 Synechococcus sp. R60.1
GCGGTCGGAAGCAGGAACCCGCCGAGACGACTGCGCAAGGAGCCATCCATGCGCAGCGTGGTAGGAATCTCCGGCCTTCAGGCCGGGGAGGATGTCAATTTCCCAGTTTCACCCTCCTCTCTGGCTCAGCTTGGAGCCAATGGCCTCATCGGCAAACCCTTCAACGCCGCCACCCTGGCTGCGGACATCTGTGCTCTGCTGGGCTGGGATCCCTGACTCAACCCTGAACCCGCCCCAAAGACCCCTGGGATCCCACCGATATCCGCCAAATCGCGTAGAAGAAACGTACAAATTGCCTACGCAAATCCTCGATGTTTCTCTGTACTTCCACTGATCTTGAGGCTATGATAGGGGCATGAACGTTAGAAATACGGAGGAAACACAGATGCAAGTCAGTGAAGATCTAACCCTGGACTACCGTACTTACCGCATAGCAGCCCTATTGAGCGAGAGCTTCTCTTTGGGAGCACTGCTGGGAGTATCCCTCAAGTGGCAGAACGATGTCTCCTCCGTGAATGAGCCGCGGCCCAGGGCTTCCCATCTTTCCCTGCAGGACATCGAGCAGCGCTACCTCACCTCTTGGCAAAGATAGTCTTCTCCCTTCAAAAACCATCTCTCAAACAGAACCAGCCATGAATACAAGTCTTGACTCTGTTACTCTGCCCTCCAGCATCCAAGAAATCGTGGAGCAGGTGTTCCGCAGCAGCTTCCTCAGCTTGGGCCAAGAGAACCGCATCAATGAGCTGCTCTTTCAGCGGCGCTACTCTGAGGCTGACCTGGAACTGTTGGACTGCCTAAGCTTGGCGTTGCTGAACCATCAAATTGAGACGGAAAAACGTTCTGCGGCAAAAGCTGCCTGACCCCCAAAACGCATCAAGTTCCTCCAAAGCAAAAGGGGATCCCAGCTGGATCCCCTTATTTGTCCAATCTGAGTCCAGTGACCTAGCTGATCTCCAAGGAAAACCCTGGAAGCGCCCCGGCAAGCATTCCAGAGTTCTTGCAGGATGTGGGGACTAGACCGCAACGGTCTTCTTCACCTGAGCCGCCAAAGCTCCAGAAGCATACTTGGCTGCCATCTCATCCAAGGTAACCACCGGAACTTTGGTGCCATGGCCAGCACAGCCGAAGGCAATGTAGCGCTCAGCACAGACTTTTTGCATTTCCTTGATGGAAGGCTTGAGGAAGTGGCGGGGGTCAAACTCTTTCGGATTCTCGGCCAGAGCGCGGCGCACGGCAGCTGTGATGGCCAGGCGGTTGTCGGTGTCGATGTTTACTTTGCGCACCCCATTTTGGATGCCCCGCTGAATTTCTTCCAGCGGCACACCGTAAGTCTCGGGAATGGAGCCGCCGTATTCGTTGATGATGTCGATCAGCTCCTTGGGCACGGAGGAGGAACCGTGCATCACCAGGTGAGTGTTGGGCAGGCGGCGGTGGATCTCGGCGATGCGCTCCATGTCGAGGATGTCACCAGTGGGCTTCCGGGAGAACTTGTAGGCGCCATGGCTGGTACCAATGGCTACGGCCAGAGCATCCACCTGAGTTCGCTCCACAAAGTCCACCGCTTGGTCGGGGTCGGTGAGGAGTTGGTCATGGCTGAGCGCCTCTTCCGCGCCATGGCCATCTTCCGCTTCCCCACGGCCCGTTTCCAGGGATCCCAGGCAGCCCAGTTCTCCTTCCACGCTTACCCCAATTGCGTGGGCCACTTTCACCACCTCGGAGGTCACGGCCACGTTGTACTCGTAGCTGGCCGGGGTTTTGGCATCTTCTTTGAGGGATCCATCCATCATGACGCTGGTGAAGCCGTTGCGGATGGCGGAATAGCAGGTAGCCGGGCTATTGCCGTGGTCTTGGTGCATGGCGACGGGGATGTGGGGGTAGGTCTCCACTGCCGCCAGGATCAGGTGCCGCAGAAAGTTCTCGCCCGCATACTTGCGTGCCCCTCGAGAGGCTTGCAGGATAACGGGGCTGTTGGTTTCATGGGCTGCCTGCATGATTGCTTGGATCTGCTCCATGTTGTTGACGTTGAAGGCAGGAATGCCGTAGCCATGTTCGGCGGCATGATCCAGCAGCGTCCGCATTGCAACGAGAGCCATCGGTTACCTCCTGAGGTGCTGACCTAGTGCGTATGAGATTTGCTTACCGTTGATCTTAAGATACTTTTTACGTTTTGGCGGATAAGCCGCCGGGGATCTGCGCATCTTGCCGAGGGATCTTTGCAACCATTGGCCGCAATGCTCGCGCTCAGACGCAACAGGCGCGCCGACATCTTCAGGTACAGTGGGGAGGGGCAAGACTGTTGGGCGCTTGCATCGAGGATGGATCTGCCCATGCCCGCTCAATTTATCTCTTAGTCTCTCTAATTCTACTGTGGTGTTTTTGTGTTGTTTGCCCGGAGGAATGGGAACGTGCGTTGCAATCGCTGGCCGGTCTTGGGTGTAAAGCCAACAAGGGCTCTGTCCTGCTGGGGCAAAAGGCTGCGCTGGGTGCGAGGAACCGGTTTGGCAATGGCCTGCTGGGCAGTGGCGGGCCTTCGGTCGGCAGCTTGGGGGATCCCTGGGCAATCTCCGGATCAGGTGGCGGCCTGGGTGAGGGACAATCCTGTGCTGCGGCCCCGTCCGGGCGAAACCCTGAACATCAACCGAGTGGAGCCGGATGGATCCCGTTTTACGTTCTTGGCTTCGGTGGCTCCGCCGGGACGGATCATCAACCCGCTGGATCGGGAGACGATTCGCTCGGAACGGATGACGTTCTTTCGCCCCCAAGGACTGACAGCAGAGGATCTCTTTCAAGCCATTCGCGATGTCTATGGGCCGGAGATCGCCGCCGATCTGGATCAGGCGGTGGAGGTGATTCGCTACCCGTCCCCAGAAGCTCTGGCAAGCAGTCCGGGCTATACCTTGGCCCTTGCCATCCAAGGGGTGGTGCTGCGGGGAAACCAATTCGTGTATTGGCTGGAGCTGACGCAAAACCCCGATGGCCGCGTGCAGCAGGGGCAGGTGTGGGTGTTCCAAGAGGAATGGCTACCCAAGGTGGAAGGGGAGTTGGCGGAACGTTTCCCCTTGCAGGTGATGACCCGTTGAGGGGCCCCCAATCTTTATCTCCGAGGAGAAGGGCGCTCAGGGGCGGAGGGAGTTGCTGACATCCAAAGCCGGCAATTCCACCCGTTCTACCTGGGGCCGAAAGCCCAACCAAGGAGTGGCCAACTGGGCAAATCGCTCTGGATCCCCGCTCACACAGAAACGGTGGGGTTCCTCCTGGGCAGCGGTCAAGGGGCGACGCAAGTCCCACAAACTCAATTCGCGGGCCAGGGATCCCACCAGCGCCATCCCTGGATCCACCCGTTTGACCGAGGACGGCAGCAAAGGCTTCAGGATTGGATCCAGCAGGGGGTAGTGAGTACAGCCATAGACAAGAGTATCGATCCCCTGTTGCAACAGCGGTTGCAGGTAGCGTTCAGCCGCCTGTCGCAGAGCAGAGCTATCCAGCCATCCGGCTTCAATGAGAGGGACGAACTCAGGGCAGGCCTGCTCCCAACAGTAAACGGGGTACGGAAAACGTTTGGGATCCAGAGCGCTGTACTCTTGAATGGCTTTTGAGTAAGCGCGACTCTTGACCGTGGCCACCGTGGCGAGCACCCCAATGCGGGATCCCTGGGCCAGTGCTGCCTGGGCGCCGGGTAGGATCAACCCCAGAACGGGCAGGGCAAACTCCTGCCGCACCTGTTCTAGGGCCAAGGCCGAGCTGGTATTGCAGGCCATCACCACCAGCTTCACCGGCTGTGCCTGCATCCATGTCAGAATTTGCCGCACAAAGGCCAGGATCTCCTCTGGCGAGCGTTCCCCATAGGGCAACCGCGCTGTGTCGCCGAAGTAGATGAGCCGTTCCTGGGGGAGCCGGCGGCGTAAGGCTCGCCAAACCGTCAGCCCGCCCAAGCCGCTGTCAAACACCCCAATTGGCCAACTGGGATCTGGCTCTGATTTCCACTCCCACTGCATGCTCCATTCTCCTCAACACCTTGGCCTAAGCTGCTGTATCCTACCCTGCTTTCGAGAATCTCGGCGACAGATTCCCTGCCTTCCCTCTGAGATCAACTGGGCCAACTGGATCGTCAATTCGATCAGTTAAGGATCAATTGAGAGATCCGATAGACATGAACAAGCTCAGCCAACGGCTAGCGACTGCGCAAGAAAGTCTCAATGCCATCGGCAATGGCCCGCGCCAAAATAGCCTGATATTCGGCAGTAGCCAATTTTCGCCCTTCGGTTGGGTTGGTTACGTATCCCAACTCCAGCAGCACGGAGGGCATACCCACAGGTGTTTCCCGCACCACAAAAAAGCGGGCTCGTCTCACCCCCCGGTCAGCAGCACCGGTGGCCCTGACCAAGCTGCGGTGCAAGATGGCGGCCAGCTCGGCGCTATCGGGTCGCAGGTAATAGGTCTCGATGCCGTGAATGCCGGAGCGATCCAGGGCGTTGGCATGAATGCTCACCAGCAGGGCAGCATTGGCCTGAACGGCCATATCCACCCGCGGTTGCAGCAGCACTTCCCGGTCATCGGTGCGGGTCATCACCACCCCGTACCCCCGCTCCTGCAGCAGTCGTTGCACCTGGTGGGCAACGGAGAGCACGATGTCCTTCTCCTGGATCCCATCCACCCCGATGGCACCGGGATCCCGTCCCCCGTGGCCGGGGTCGATGGCAATGACCGTCCGGTTCAGAGATTGGGGGGTGGAAGGGGAGGCAGGGCCGGGCGTCTGCGGCTGAGGTATTGGTGGAGGAGCATTCAGAGGTCGCAGCTCCAAGGTAATGCGGCGGGATCCCTGGCCGGGGTTGGGCTCGAAGACATTGAACTCCTCGGCGAGCTGCACCAGAATGCTGACCGTGCGGGCATCTTCCTGGACAAAGCGGATCCGCTCCACCGGCCCTCCAACCGGCAAGCCGGGATCCGGCATAGACTGGGGCAGGCGAGCGGGCGCCACGTTGATGCGGTAGCCACCACTCTCGGGATCCCAGCCGGCCCGGTAGAACATGAATCCATCGGCGCTGATGATCAACCGGTTGCCCTGGAGCTGAACCGATTGCAACGTGGCCAGCGGCCCACTGCTGTTGACAGAGCTGACCTCGGGCAAAAGGCTGGCCTGGGCAGCACCGCCGGCAGGCTGGATCCAGATCCCACCTCGCTGTGGGTCGTAGCGGGCTTCCCAGTCGCCACCGGAGGAATCCACATCCAGCACTACCCGAGCAACGGTGGGCTCAAACTGCCCGATACGCAGCCGCGAAACCCCCAGACGGTTGATGACATAAGCTCGCTGGGTGAGGGCAGGGCTGAGGGTGGTGTTGAGAAAATCCACCACTACCCGATCCGGATCGAGGATGCGCCGCACCGTAGTGGAGGGGCTGCCTTGGGTACGGATGAAAAAGCCTTCTGCTTGCGGGGATACCTCTAAAATTTGATGGCCGGAGCGAGGAGATGGGGTGGGTGCCGGGCGTCGGGGAGGCAGTGTCGGCAAAGGCGGGGACGGCGGGAAGGGATCCCTGGAACCTCCCAATAAGCCGGCAGATGAAGGGGGAGAAGAAGAGAGAGATCCGGCCTGGGTGAATTGAACAGCCCAGCGGGAGGGGCCGGCGGTGAGCAGTTGCAGTTGGTTGAGGCTGAGAGGCTGATCCGGCTGCAGATACAGCACAAAGCGGGTAATGGTATCCGTAAGCTGGCTAATCTGCAGAGAGGTGACACGGCCCGCAAAAGTCTGGGTTTGGGGCTCCTGTCCAAAGCGGGTGTTGGGAAAATCCAGCACAACCCGAGGCGGATTCTGCAGCACGAACAGAAAAGGCCGCACCTCGCCCTGGGTGTTAACTTCCAGCCGCCCCTGCTGGGGGTCGTAGTACCAACGCTCAATGCGCGATAAACCTGGGGCTGTAATCGCCTGAGCCTGGACAGATTCCGGGGGAAACAGCCCTGCCCCCGCCAAGCTCAACAGCAGCATCGCCCCCCATATCCGCCTTGACCTCGGCTTGCCGAATTCAGGCATGACCTTCCATCCACTCCCCACACCTGCTGCCCTCAACTATACCAACCTGCCCTCGGAGCAGCCTGGGAAGGAGCGCAATTCCGCTCTTGCCTGCAGGGCTGGGGGATGATGGGTAGAGGCTCGCCCCTTCTTCTTCCTGCTTGTTCTCCGGCGAGGTATCTTGGGATGCCCAAACCACCGGATCCCCTAGCCCTGGCCCGAGCTGGACACGCCCAGTCGATTGTGCAGGTTGTGCGGATGGAGCTGCTGCGGCGTCGCTGGTGTGTCCGGGTAGACTTTGCCAACGAGACCCTGCACGTCCACCTGCTGGGATCCCTGTACCAGCCTGCGCTCTCCCCCCAAGTTGCCGCTGCCCAACTGTTTCTGATCTTGAAGCAACTGCGGATCCCACGGCTGGATCAAGTGGAGATTTGCGCTTTCCGCGGCTCACGCTTGCTCTGGCGGCAGAGCCTAAAGCTGGGATCCCGGCAGCGTTGGGATCGGTTTTCCTTCGATAACTGGGCAGTCAACGCTTGGGCTTACCCGGCTGCGTTTGCGGTGGCCCTGATGGTGAACAACATAGGCTTGTTGCAGTTGTTGCATTTGCCTCTTCACATTTGGATCCACGAATTTGGCCATGCCACCGTCGCCTGGTGGAGCGGGTATCGGGCTTTGCCTCTGCCCATCGGCTGGACAAGCGTTAGCTCGCAGAGGGATCCCTTTGTGTATTTTGGAATCCTCTTTTTACTGATTCTACTCTTCTGGTCAGCCCGCAAGGAGCGGATTGGGTGGCTGCAGGTGCTGGCCATCTTTCTTGCTCTATTGCAGTTTTACATGACCTGGCTGATGCCCAATCGCACCTGGGAGATGTTGTTTGTCTTTAGCGGCGTTGGAGGAGAATTTTATCTCAGCACCTTTCTGATGGCCAGCTTTTATTTTCCCTTGCCAGATCGTTGGCGATGGGATTTTTGGCGATTTGTCGTGCCGGGGATCGCGAGCAGCAGCCTGTGGAGAAGCTTTTGGGAATGGCACAGCATCAGACTGGGATTGGCCGAGGTTCCCTGGGGAACTTTGTTGGGCGGCCAAGGAGATGCCAGGGGGGATATGAACCGCCTAAACTACGACTTTGGCTGGAGCACCGATCAAATTATCCAAACCTACACTTTTTTAGGGAACCTGTGTGTTTTCGTCGTATTGAGCCTATATGTTCTATTCCTGTTGCGGGCAAATGATGAGATTTGGCTGTATCTGCGAGCAAAGCTTATTCTTTGGATGGATGGTTTGATAGGCTCCAGTTCAAGGAAACGTTCTTAAGATCCTCTTGTACTGAACATTGCCCCAACTACAACTTTTTCCGGCAGCACCAGCTACATCCGGCGCAAAATGAGCTCTTGGGTAAAAGGGATCCCGCTTATCTCCAGAACTTCCAATAGCGTCCAACTCGATTCCTCAAGGGGGCAGGATCATTTTGGTTTTGGACTGCAGCTTTGCCGGTTGGGAATTGCTCCAACCACTCCGTTGAGCTCAGAGGGCGTTTGTGGTGCCCATCTGGGCAATGATTGGGCGGGAGAAGCGGCACCCCTATCAGGTTGGAGATGGCCTGTTGAGCATTCGCTCTATGCTGAGGGATATGTATAGACAAACTTCCTCTGCAACGGTACTTTACCCATGTCAGCCGCCTTCTCTTGGCCCTACCGCACCCCAGGGATCCCAGACTCTGCCTTTGAACGCATCCCAGGGATCCCGATGAGCCCTCGTGAGGTGCGCGTGTTGGTGCTAAGCCAGTTGCGCCTGGGAGAGAACCACTGCCTGTGGGATATCGGCGCCGGAACCGGCACCATTGCCATTGAAGCAGCCATTCTGTGCCCCAAAGCTCGCGTGATTGCCATCGAGCGAGATGCCGAGGTAGTCAGCCTAATCGAGAGCAATTGCGAGAAATTTGGCCTCACCAACGTGCAGGTGATTCAAGGTACTGCCCCCGATTGTCTGCAACACCTTTCTCCGGCACCGGATCGCATCTGCATTGAGGGAGGCCACCCCCTACGCGAGATCTTGGAAGCCTGCTGGAGCCATCTCAGCCCCAACGGGCGGGTCGTGGCGACGACCAACTCTTTGGATGGGCTCTACGGCCTTTCTGCCGGCCTGGCCGCTGTGCGGGCTCATCATGTGGAGGTGATTCAATCGGCGGTGAACCGCCTGGAACACCGCGGTCGGACTCAAATGCTGCTGGCATTGGATCCCACCTTTGTTTTGAGCGGAGAAAAAATGGGCTAAGTTTTGTGTAAACTGTTTACATTTTTTGGTAAATCTTTTCCTAAGGTGATGGATAAAAGTGGATTGATTTATCTCGGCTGTCTTAGAACCAGCAGAAAAGATTGGGTCACCCAAACCTTAAGCTATACTGATATTTCTCGATCCCAAACTCAAATCTGCTTTTATACCAGATTAAGAGAGCTGGGAAACCCAAAAGCTATGGTTCAATTCCAAAACCCCTTTCAGGAATCACGGGAAGTCAGGCTGCGGCAACTGTTGATTCGAGAGCGCTGGCCGGAAATGCTGAAAGGCTGCCGGGCTTGCATCCATTGGGACGACTTCAAGCGACCGGAATGCTGCGGTGACTGCGGCATTGGCGATCGCCGTAGGCAAGCGGTAACCGAAGAAAGCCCACCCAGCAAGTCCCCAGGAATTTAGGGTTTCCCAAGCTTTCCAGAGGGGGATCCCAGCTCTTGTGGTGGTTTGTAGTAATTTTTACCTAGGGAGTTTTACCCAAAAATTGGGTCCCAAGCCCAGTCTTCACATCTGTCTGCAGCCAGAGCAAACCAGCAAGGTGGGGAGGCAACGAGCGCCTCTCGCAGGATCGTTATGTCGTTGCTCCCTAGCCTCTCATCGCGCCAGCGGGACGGAGTCCTTTGTCGCTACGCGACGCTAACGCGAACGCGCCAGCGGGACGGAGTCCTTTTTTCGCCCCATTGGCCCTCTGCTTCAGCGTCTCAGGAGCAGCTCCCCAGCAACCTCCACGCAGGGATCCATGTTAATTTCTACACCAACATGGTTAGCGACAGGGTCGGCGACAAGCCTCAAACCCTGATTCTTCCGTTGACCCGGTCGATCCCGCTCTGGGCAAGGGTTTCAGGCCTCTCGGCAGAGAAAAATAAGGGGAAATTGCAGCCGTTCGCGCCAGCGGGACGGAGTCCTTTCGCGCCAGCGGGACGGAGTCCTTAAACGAGACCCTGTCGATCTAGGCCCCTGGATCCCGCTCTGGACAAGGGTTATAATCGGCGGGAGTCGCTTCCCTTCGGGGAAGTGGAATTAGTGGAATTAATGGAAACAATACGAAACTTCTCAATCACCAATACCCCCATCATTCCCCACGCTAGGGGGTAGAACTTGGCACTGGCAAACCCTGCCTGCAGGGCCATTTGTCGTTGCTCTTCTCCAGAGGGAAAGCGATCTAGGCTGGGATCAATGTAGGCATATTCGGATCCCAGTCCCAAAGTTTTGGCCTGGGCAACCACCTGAGTGTTCAAGTACCAGCGCTGAAATTGTTCGCAAAGAGGGATCCCTGTGGGGCGGTGAAAATCCAAAATGGCGGCACGACGTCCTGGCTTCAGTACTCGCCTAATCTCTCGCAAGGCTTGGGGAATATCGGTTACATTGCGCAAGCCGTAGCCCATGGTAATGGCATCGAAGCTACTGTCGGGAAAAGGTAAGGCCAAGGCATCTCCCAAAACCCACTCCAGGGAGTAGCCAGGGAAGAGCCGGGAGCGACGCCGGGCAATCGCCAGCATGGCGGGAGAGAAATCTAGGCCCACCACATGTCCCCTTCGTCCTACTCGGCGGGCCAACTGCAGAGCCAGATCACCGGTTCCACAGCACAGATCCAGCACATATCCTCCTGAGCTGGCGCCCGACCAACGCACGGCCATACGCTTCCAAACCTGATGGAGGCCCAGGCTCAAGGTTTGGTTGAGGGAGTCATAGTGGGGAGCAATGCGGTCAAAAAGCGCTCGGATTTCCTCAGGCTGTTCAAAGGTTGGGCTAGGCACCTCTTCTCAACTCCACCTCATGTTCCCCGTACAAACTTTGTTGCTCCTGTTGCTCCGCAACGCTACGTGACCGGATCTGTGGTGTAAACTACCCGGCTCCGACCGCTAAGCGGTACGGAGCGGGCTTTCAGTAGCCCTGGGCCTGCTCTGCTCTACCAGA
>NZ_JANSIA010000101.1:0-6369 GCF_047461835.1 Synechococcus sp. R60.1
TGTACTTCATCAAAGCGCATTCCTCCCGGCACTGACCCTACGGGTACAGTGCGGGGCTCCTGCGATTTCTAGCTGAACAGTGCTTCCAAATCGGCAAAAGCCGCCAGTGGCAGTGCTTTGCTGGGCTTCAAGGCAATTCCTGTGAGCGCCGAAGACAAACTGGTGGTGCCCGAAGGCTACACTGCCCGACCGCTGCTGGCTTGGGGTACTCCCATCACCGGCACCTATCCACAGTTCAAGCTGGAAAACACCGGTGCCGAGCAGGGAATGCAGGTGGGCAGCCACCACGATGGCATGCACTTCTTCCCCATTGACGGGAAGGATCCCTGGCAGGGCAGCTCCACCGAGGGTTTGCTGGTGTTTAACCACGAGTACGTCGAGCCTCGGTTTATGCATGCTGCGGCTGTGGGCCAAAAGCTGGATTCCGACTTGTATCCCACCAATCCTGACGGCAGCCGCGATCCCGACCAGGTGCTGAAAGAGCTGAATGGCCACGGGGTGAGCATTGTCCACATCAAGCAGCAGGGAGACGGCAGTTGGGAAGTGGTGCGGGATCGCCTCAACCGCCGCATCACCGGTCTTACCCTCATGGAGATCCAAGGGCCAGTGCGGGGATCCGACTTTGTGAAAACCAAGTTCAGCCCCGAAGGCACGATGACCCGTGGCACCCTGAACAACTGCGCCCACGGCGTCACTCCCTGGAATACCTACCTTACTTGTGAGGAGAACTGGGCGGACTACTTCAGCAACACCAGCAAAGGCCCCGACCAAAAGCCCAACCTGCCCCGGGAGCACAAGCGCTACGGCGTGAGCACCGAGACTTCCCGCTACGGCTGGGAGCTGGCCAGCAACAAGGCAGACGAGTTCATCCGCTTCAACGCCACCCCCACCGCTGCGGATGCCACTCAAGACTACCGCAATGAGCCCAACACTTTTGGCTGGGTGGTGGAGATCGATCCCTTTGATCCCAGCAGCACTCCCAAGAAGCGCACCGCTCTGGGCCGCTTCGCCCACGAAGGCGTGGTGTTTCAGCCGCCGGTGGAAGGCCAGCCGATTGTGGCCTATATGGGGGACGATGCCCGCTTTGAGTACATCTACAAGTACGTCTCTGCCGAGCCCTACCGCAAGGAAACGGCGGGCGGACATCTGTTGGACAATGGCACCCTGTATGTGGCCAAGTTCAACGAAGATGGCACGGGCGAGTGGCTGCCGCTGGTGTTTGGGAAAAACGGCCTGACCCCGGAAAACGGCTTCACCAGCCAAGCAGACGTGTTGGTGAATACCCGCACGGCGGCGGATTTTGTCGGTGCTACTAAAATGGACCGGCCTGAGTGGGGAGCGGTGGATCCGCAAACCCGCATGGTCTACTTCACCCTGACCAACAACAGCCGTCGGGAACAAGACCAGGTGAACGCTGCCAACCCCCGTCCCAAAAACAAGTGGGGTCACATCATCCGTTGGAAGGAGGCCAACGACCGGCCTCAAGCCACCCGTTTCGAGTGGGATCTCTTTGTCTTGGCCGGGCCGCCGGAAGATAGCCGCAAGCTATCGGGCCAGCCCCTCAATGAAGACAACATCTTCAACTCTCCCGATGGTCTGTGGTTCGATGCCAGCCGTCGCCTCTGGATCCAGACCGACACCAGCGAAAGCAATCTCAACAAAGAGGAGTTTGCGCCTTTTGGCAACAACCAAATGTTGGCTGCCGATCCGGATACAGGGGAAATTCGCCGCTTCTTGACCGGGCCGATTGGGCAGGAGATCACCGGTGTGGTCACCACTCCCGATCAGCGCACCATGTTCATCAACGTGCAGCACCCAGGCGCCAGCACCAGCGAGGACGACTTTGCTGCCGGCAAGGTCAATTCCCGCTGGCCAGACTACGACCCCAATCTCTACCCCCGCTCGGCGGTGGTGGTGATCACCAAAAATGACGGCGGGATCATCGGTACCTAGTTGTCTCTGAGGCCGTCAGCCCATAAAACCCAGCGGCAGGGATCCTTCATCTCTGCCGCTTTCTTGCACTTAACCCAGCAAGGCTGATCCCTGCAGGGTCAGGAATCTGGAGCTATCTCTCAAGTACCAATTCTCCCTCTGGGAGACGAGCCGGGGGTGAGGGAAATTAATCCCACAGGTTTAAATCCGTCACTGCTCCCAAGCTGCTGCTGGAGACCAGCTTGGCGTACTTGGCTAGGGTGCCCCGTTTGTAGCGAGGCTCAGGAGGAGACCAGCGGGCGCGGCGGCGGGCCAGCTCTTCTTCGCTCACATGCAAGTGCAACTGGCGAGCCGGGGCATCAATGGTGATGAGATCCCCTTCCTCCACCAGGGCAATCGTGCCCCCCACATAGGCTTCGGGAGCCACATGGCCCACTACCATGCCGTAGGTGCCGCCGGAGAAGCGGCCATCGGTGATCAGGCCAACGCTATCCCCCAAGCCGGCGCCGATGATGGCCGAAGTGGGCGAGAGCATCTCCCGCATGCCGGGGCCACCTTTGGGGCCTTCGTAGCGGATGACCACCACATCCCCTGCTCGGATCTGGCCGGAGAGGATGGCCTGCAGGCAGGACTCCTCTGAATCGAAGACCCGCGCCGGCCCGGTAATTTTCGGGTTCTTGACGCCGGTAATTTTGGCCACTGCCCCTTCGCTGGCCAGGTTTCCCTTGAGAATGGCCAGGTGCCCTTGGGGATACAGGGGGCTGTGCCAGGGGCGGATCACCTCTTGGTCGGCGGGGGGCTCATCCGGTACATCCCGCAGCACCTCTGCCAGGGTCTGGCCGGAGATGGTGAGGCAGTCCCCGTACAGTAGGCCATGGTTGAGCAACATTTTCATCACTTGGGGGATCCCGCCGGCTCGGTGCAGATCGGTGGCCACAAACCGTCCTGAAGGCTTGAGATCGCAGAGGACAGGCACACGAGCGCGGATGATCTCGAAATCCTCTAGGGTGAGGGGCACCTCTGCCGCATGGGCAATGGCCAGAAAGTGCAGGACGGCATTGGTGGATCCCCCTACGGCCATGATCACCGAGATGGCATTTTCAATGCTTTTGCGGGTGATGATATCTCGCGGGCGGATGTTGGCTTTGATGGCCTCTGCCAAGACCTTGGCCGATTGGGCTGCACTTTCGGCTTTCTCTTCGTCTTCTGCAGCCATGGTGGAGGAGTAGGGCAGGCTCATCCCCATGGCCTCAAACGCGCTGGACATGGTGTTGGCCGTGTACATGCCGCCGCAGGATCCGGCACCGGGACAGGCATGGCGCTCCACCGCCAGCAGCTCTTCCTCGGAGATGCGCCCGGCGCTGAACTCCCCTACGGCTTCAAAAGCGCTCACGATGGTGAGGTCGCGGCCATTGTAGTGACCCGGCTTGATGGTGCCGCCGTAGACGAAGATCGAGGGTACATTGAGGCGGGCCATGGCGATCATCGCCCCCGGCATATTCTTGTCGCAGCCGCCAATGGCCAAGAGGCCATCCATGCTCTGGCCGTTGACCACCGTCTCGATGGAATCGGCAATCACTTCCCGCGACACCAGCGAGTATTTCATCCCCTCCGTGCCCATGGAAATGCCATCGCTGATGGTGATGGTGCCGAACACCTGGGGCATACAGCCCGCTGCCTTCAGAGCCGCCTCCGCCCGCTCCGCCAGAGTTTGGATCCCGATGTTGCAGGGGGTGATGGTGCTGTGGGCGTTGGCAATGCCGACAATGGGCTTGCCGAAGTCTTCGTCGCGAAAGCCTACGGCCCTGAGCATGGCGCGGTTGGGGGAGCGCTGTACTCCCTGGGTAACCACTTGGCTGCGCAGTGGGAGCGGAGAATTGGCCATCATTGCCAGAGGGAATCGAGAGGAAGTGGGCAAGGAAGAAAACGGCTAGAACTCATCCTACCGCCTCTCTTCGGGGGAACACTAGCTCTGCCGGCAAGAGGGATCCAAACCAAATCTGAAGCAACTCTGTAAGTTGTCTGCACCTGCGCCAGGAATCGGCCAGCCTACCTAATAGAAGGGATCCCAGGTTCCAATCGCCCTGGCAAGACCGAGTCCTTGCACTCCGGGTCAGGACGCAGGGGTCGGGGATCCCTTGTATGGGTGTTTTTCTTTCGTGTTGGCGAAGCCTCGTATGGTTCTCAGCTCTCCTCCCTCCCCGCCGGTAGTGCCCAGCAGTGCCGACCGCGTTAGCGGGACGGAGTCCTCACGGGAGATGTCGCGGGATGTGCTCACCCTCTCCCGTCATGTTTTACAGCAGTTTGGCAGCTTTACGGCAGAGGCCCAAGACTTCAGCGCCCTGATGAACCGCATTGCCCTGGCCGGCAAGATGATCGCCCGGCGGCTGAGTCAGGCAGGACTGATCGAAGGGGCGCTGGGGGTTACCGGCAGCGTCAATGTCCAAGGGGAAGAACAGCAACAGATGGACGACTACGCCAACCGGGCCTTCATTCGCGCTTTGGAGCAAACGGGCCTGGTGTGTCGGCTGGTCTCGGAAGAGATGAAAACCCCGGCTCGCCTGCCGGAAAACTGCTCCCTCAGCCGCTTGGCCCTGATGATCGATCCCCTGGATGGATCCTCCAACATTGACGCCAACCTCAGCGTCGGCTCCATCTTCTCCGTCCTTCACCCTCTTGAGGATCGCCCGGAAGCGGACAACCAAGACCTGCTGCAACCGGGCCGTCGCCAACTGGCTGCGGGATATATTCTCTACGGCCCCAGCACCCAACTGGTCTACTCCGTTGGCAAGGGGGTACACGGTTTCACGTTGGATCCCAGCTTGGGGGAATTTATCCTCTCCCGCAGCGACATCCGCATTCCTGAACGCGGCTCCGTCTACAGCCTCAACGAGGGCTATTTTTGCCAGTGGAGCGAAGGGATCCAGAACTATGTCCGGTATGTCCACCGCCGCGATGGCTACATCTCCCGTTACAGCGGCGCTCTGGTGGCGGATTTTCACCGCATTCTCCTGCAGGGCGGAGTTTACCTCTATCCCGGCACCCAGAAAAAACCGGAGGGCAAGCTGCGCCTGATGTACGAGGCCAACCCCCTGGCTTTTCTGGCCGAGCAGGCGGGCGGGGCGGCCACCACTGGCACCGAGGCCATCCTAGACATCGTCCCCCAATCTCTCCACCAACGGGTGCCCCTTATCATCGGCAGCCGCGAGAACGTGGAAGAAGTGCTGCGCTGCCTAGAGGGTTCTCTGGTGCCCTAGGTTCTTCCCAATCCTTCTTTTTGAGCCAAGCTGGCCTATGGTAACCCTGGCAGAAAACCCCCTTCGCGTTGGTCTCAACCAAGAACGCACCCCGGATCCCTGTATTGTGGTGCAGTTTGGCGCTTCTGGGGATCTGGCCGCCCGCAAGCTGCTCCCGGCCTACTACCGGCTGTTTGGGCAGCGGCGGCTGCCGCCGGAGTTTACTTTGGTGGGGGTGGCCCGCCGCGATTGGACTCACGAGGTTTATCGGGAAAAGATGCGGGCTGCCGTGCAGGAGTTTGCCCCCCAGGACTTGGGGCCGGAGGCCCTCTGGCAGGACTTCGCCAGCCGCCTGTTCTATTGCCGCCTCGATATCGGAGATGCTGAGAGCTATCTGCGCCTAAAGCAGCTGCTCAGCCAGCTGGACGAAGAGCGGGGCACCCGCGGCAACCGAGTGTTCTATCTGGCGGTGGCGCCGGACTTCTATGCCCAGGCCATCCAACAGCTGGGGGCAGCTGGCATGGTGGCCGATCCGACCAAAACGCGGGTGGTGATCGAAAAGCCCTTTGGCCACGACCTCACCTCGGCCCAGGAACTCAACCGCCTTGTGCAGCGAATTTGCCAGGAAGAGCAGATCTACCGCATTGATCACTACTTGGGCAAAGAGACGGTGCAAAACCTGCTGGTCTTCCGCTTTGCCAACGCCATTTTCGAGCCTCTCTGGAACCGCAACTACATCGACCATGTGCAGATCACCGTGGCGGAGACGGTGGGGGTGGAGGATCGGGCCGGCTACTACGACACTGCCGGCGCCCTGCGAGACATGGTGCAAAACCACCTAATGCAGATCTATTGCCTGACGGCCATGGAGCCACCTGTCTCACTGCGCAGCGATGGGGTGCGCAACGAAAAGACCAAGGTGCTGCAGGCCACCCGCCTAGCGGATCCCCGCAATGTGGCAGCCGCAGCAGTGCGGGCGCAGTACGGCCCTGGCTGGATTGCCGGCAAGCCGGTGCTGGGCTATCGGCAGGAGCCTAACGTCAATCCCAACTCGCAAACCCCCACCTACGTAGCCCTGAAACTGGAATGTGACACCTGGCGGTGGAAGGGAGTGCCCTTTTACCTGCGCACTGGGAAACGCCTGCCCAAGAAGGTTTCGGAGGTGGCCATTCACTTTAAGCAGGTGCCCCTTTCCCTGTTC
>NZ_JANSIA010000101.1:6469-10131 GCF_047461835.1 Synechococcus sp. R60.1
TGCGCACTGGGAAACGCCTGCCCAAGAAGGTTTCGGAGGTGGCCATTCACTTTAAGCAGGTGCCCCTTTCCCTGTTCCAATCGGCAGCTCGGGAGGTGAGTCCCAACATCCTGGTACTGCGCATCCAACCCAATGAGGGCATCTCGTTGCGCTTTGAGGCCAAGATGCCGGGGCCAGAGATCCGCACCCGCTCGGTGGATATGGATTTCCGCTATGGGACTGCCTTTGGAGCGAGTACACCGGATGCTTATGATCGCCTGCTCCTGGATTGTCTGTTGGGAGATCCAACGCTGTTTACCCGTGCCGATGAGGTTGAAGCGGCCTGGCGGGTGGTGACGCCGGTGTTATCGGCCTGGGAGTCTGAGCCCGGCAGCGGCAATGGCAGCGGTGCTGCACCGCCTCTGTTCACCTATGAGGCCGGCACTTGGGGGCCAAAGGCTGCCGAAGATCTGCTCACCCAATCGGGGCGGCGGTGGCGGCGCCTCTGATTTGGCTGCTCTCGGCTGGTAAACCATGGCCTATCCACCTCTGTGTAAGCCGGGGCACCCTCAGCAACAGGCAGAAGAGCATGAGCAGCTCAAGAGCCCTTTCAATTGGCCGCTGCAGAAGAGAACACCAAGACGTAGGGATCCCCGGCTGTTGCAGCTAACATGGGCATGGCCTGTTTATTGCGTGGGTATCATGCCGCCACTGTTGTTCCGGTTATCCGTCCGGCCCTGGCGAGCCTTGTCGGTGGGCCTGGCAGTTGTGTTGGGGATGGGAGGGTGGAGCTCTGCCCAGGCCCAGGTGTTGCTGCACGTCCCTCTGCCCAATGGGGGCTTGATGCAGGCCCAAGCGCTACAACTGGCCACCGACTCGCTGCGGTTAGCCCAGTTTGGCCAGACGGAAGAAGCGCTGCGCCGCCTGCAACTGGCCGTGTCCATGGTGCCCAACTCCTCAGAGCTACTCTACGTTTTGGGCAACGTCCACCTAGAACTGGGGGACTTGGAGCAGGCGATTGCCTCGTTGCAGAAGGCCCGCGCCCTGTCTCCTCAAGATGGGGCTGTTCTCTACTCGCTGGGATCGGCTTATTTGCGGCAGGGCAGCTACTTTGCCGCTGCTGAAACCCTGGAACGAGCTGTGGCCCTGCAACCGGATAACCCCAATGCCCGCTTCCAACTGGGCAATGCCTACCTCATGCTGGATCGGTGGGATGCGGCCCGGCAGGAATATGAGAAGACCTTGCAGTTGGATCCCGCCTACTGGCCGGCCATGAACAACATGGGCTTGGTGGACTATGAGCAGGGGGATCTGGACGCCGCCATCGATCGCTGGGAACGCACGATAGAGATGAACGACTCTGTGGCAGAGCCCTATTTGGCCCTGGCGACTGCCCTCTACATTCGGGGAGAAACCGAACGGGCTGAGGAACTGGGGGCAAAGGCCATGCGCTTGGATCCCAACTACGCCCGCCTGCAGGTGTTGCGGGAGAACCTGTGGCGAGAAAACCTGCTGCGGGATGTGCAGATCCTCCTGCGCACCCGCCCTGTTGCAGAAGCTCTGCAGCAAGCCGCTATCGAGCAGTTCAACCGGCGGATGGGCCTTTCGGAATAGGCTCAGGAATTGACAGTGGGAAGTTCTGCAGGGGATCCCTTGAGAACTCGTGCCTGAAACTTGGCCCGAATCCGCTCGGCAATCCCGGCACTGTTCAAGCCTAGTTCTGCCAAGGATTCCTCGGGGGTGGCGTGCTCCACCCACACATCCGGCACCCCCAAGCGCAACAAGGGCACTGCCAGGTCGGCGTCGAGCAGGGCTTCGGCCACTGCCGAGCCAAACCCACCCATGAGGCAACCTTCTTCCACCGTCACCACCAAGCGGCTCTGTTCGGCCAAAGGCAGGATCAGCTCAGTATCCAGAGGCTTGGCGAAGCGGGCATTGACCACCGTGGCTGAGATGCCGTGTTCTTTCAAGATCTCCGCCGCCTGCAGGCTGGGATGCACCATCGACCCATAGGCCAGGATCAGCACCTCGCCGCCGCTGCGCAACACCTCGGCTTTGCCGATGGGCAGGGGTTCCCATCCCTCTTCTGCCAGAGGCACCCCCACGCCAGATCCGCGCGGGTAACGCATGGCGATGGGGCCCTGGGTGTACTGGATCCCGGTCACCACCATGCGCTGTAGCTCCGCTTCATCTTTGGGAGCCATTAGCACCATTTCCGGAATGCAGCGCAGATAGGCGATGTCGTACATGCCTTGGTGGGTGGGGCCATCGGCTCCCACAACTCCCGCCCGATCCAAGCAAAAGAAGACCGGCAACTTTTGGATACAGACATCGTGGATGATCTGGTCGTAGGCCCGCTGCAAGAAGGTGGAATAAATGGCCACCACTGGCCGCATTCCCTCACAGGCCATGCCAGCCGCCAACGTTACAGCGTGCTGCTCGGCGATCCCCACATCCACAAACTGATCCGGCAGCTTTTCCTTGAGCTTATCCAGGCCAGTGCCCGTATCCATAGCGGCGGTGATGCCGATGATGCGGGGATCCCGCTCGGCCAGCTTGCAGAGGGCATGGCCAAAGACCTTGCTGTAGCTGGGGGGCTTAGGCTTGGTGGGCGGGTAGGGCTTGCCGGTGGCCAGGTCGAAGCGGGATTGGGCGTGATACCCCACCTGTTCCGCTTCGGCAGGCGGGTAGCCCTTGCCTTTGACGGTGGCCACATGCACCAGCACCGGCCCGGAGATGCCGTGGGCCAACTCAAAGGCATCCAACAACTCCGCCAGGTTGTGCCCGTCCACCGGCCCCACGTAGGTAAAGCCCAGCTCCTCAAAGATAATGCCGGCTTTGTTGTTTTGCACAGCGGTAACCAGCTTCACCGTTTCCTTGAGGCGGTCAATTTCTGGGCTGAGGCTGGATCCCAGTAGGGGCAGGTTCTTCAGTTGCTCTTCTAGGCTGTCGGCCAAAAACTGCACCGGCGGGCTGAGGCGCAGGCGGTTTAAATAGCGAGGGATCGCCCCCACATTGGGGGAAATAGACATGCCGTTGTCGTTGAGCACCACCATTAGGTTGGTCTTGGGCAGGTGCCCGGCGTGGTTGATGGCTTCATAGGCCATGCCTCCGGTCAGGGCACCATCCCCAATGATGGCCACCACCTTGAAGTTGTCTCCCCGCCGATCCCGAGCGATGGCCATGCCCAAAGCTGCCGAGATGCTGGTGGAAGCGTGCCCCGCCCCAAAGTGATCGAAGCGGCTCTCGCTGCGCTTCAGGTAGCCGGAAATCCCCCCCTTCTGGCGCAATGTGTGGAAATTGTGGTACCTGCCGGTGAGCATTTTGTGGGCATAAGCCTGGTGCCCCACATCCCAGATCACCTTGTCTCGATCCAGATCGAGGGTCTTGTAGAGGGCCAAGGTCAGCTCCACCACCCCCAGCCCTGGCCCCAGATGACAGCCGACCGGGGAATTGGCAGCCGTCTGCAGATGTTTGTCGCGAATCTGGCGGGCTAGGCTGCGCAACTGGCTCAGGTTCAGGTTTCGGAGCTGGTTGGGATGAGTGATGTCACTCAGGTGCATAATGGACTCGTCCTTCCGGTGTGATCTCACTCTAATTCATTTTCAGGAGGGGTTTTGTAGCCCTCCCTCTCAAAACTTCAAGGAATGCAGGGATCCCCTCAATGCTGGGCCAAGGGCAGT
>NZ_JANSIA010000102.1:0-10088 GCF_047461835.1 Synechococcus sp. R60.1
TGGTAGAGCAGAGCAGGCTCAGGGCTACTGAAAGCCCGCTCCGTACCGCTTAGCGGTCGGAGCCGGGTAGTTTACTGGGGCTATCGTCGTCGCGCTCGCAGCACCGAGATCCTGCAAAAGTTGACAGAGGCTTACCCCAGCCGGCGGCGGGCTACCCTTCTCTGGCAGCATCTTCATCAGCAGTTTGGGCCGGCGTTGCTTGCTTCTGTGCCGGACGAATGGCTAGGACGGTTGGTGGGGGTGTCGGGAGATCTGATCCAACGTTGCCGTCGAGAAATGAGGATCCCCGCTGGCGCTTTGGGCTGCAGAGAGCAAGATTGAGACGGGGGGAGCCCAAGAGAGAAACTCGAGCGCTTGTTTCACCAAAAGACAAGCTGCTGCCGCCTCAACCCCAGCAAAAGGACGGCAAAACACTTGGTCAAAGGAATTGGTGGCTTTCCGGCTGCAACACTATCTCGCTCGGTACAGCACCAGCGGGCGCTGTAAGGGCAAAGCAGATGGCTTCCGCAGCCGTGGCAGGGCTGAGCATCTTGTCTCGTTGCACCTTCAGGCTGATGGGATCCCAGAAGGGTGAGTCGATGCCCCCGAAGTAAAACAGCGTAAATCTGACCCCAAAGCGCTTCAGCTCATCGGCCATGCACTTGCTAAACCCGACCACCCCAAACTTGGCCGCACAGTAAGCAGAGGCCATCGCCATGGGATAACGTCCAAGGACGCCGGGAAAATTGAGGATGTGGCCGGATTTTTGCTCCCGCATGGGGTTGGCAGCCAGTTGGCTGGTGTAGAAGCTGCCCTTCAGGTTGACCGCCAGCATTCGCTCCAGGTCTGCGGGGGTTAGCTGGGGAGCAGGCTTCAGGATCCCGGCCCCGGCCAGGTTAATCAGCACGTCAATGCGCCCATGCTTTTGCACCGTTTGGTTGACCAGTGCCTCTACCTGGGCATAGTCCGTCACATCAGTGGGGATCCCCAATCCAGAGGCAGCCCCCAAAGAGGCTGATTTCTCCACCAGAGCTCGCAGGGGCTCTTCTCGCCGAGCGGCCAACACCAGATGGGATCCGGCCTGAGCCAGCATGGGCACCAGGACGCTGCCGATACCCCCTGTTGCCCCTGTGATCAAAATAACTGCCTGCGATAGCGGAGAAGACACGTTACGTTTCTTAAACTCTTTTTCCCATCATACACAGGGATCCCGACAAGCCAGTCACAGCCCCACTGGATCCCTCGACAGAGGTCATCTGAGCAGTGGAGAAGACAGGAAAGGCTGGTACAGCCACAACCCACTGAACCCCAGGGTTAGGAGAGTGAGGGGCAGGCCAAAGCGCAGATGTTCTCCAAACGAGAGCACGTAGCCTTTTTTGGCCGCTGCCTCGACTGTGATCAAATTGGCCACCGCCCCAAATAGTGTCAAATTGCCTGCCAAAGTGGAGCCAGCAGCCAGCAACAGCCAAGCGGTGGTCTCCTGTCGGGGCAGGAACGATTGCAGCAACAGCACCGCCGGCACATTGGAGATGATGTTGGACAAAACGGCCACACTGCTCAGCAGGGCAAGAGGGGATCCCGCCAGACTCTCTGCCAAGGATCCCAAGCTCATCCCCCAAGCAGTTACCAGCTCTCGCGTTGCCCGCGTCAGGATAAATAGCCCGGAAAACATCACCAGCAGATTCCAGTCCACCTGCTCCAAAAATCGCTCTGGCTTCAGCCTACGGGTAATCAACAACAGGGCCGCCGCCACCAAAGCCGATTCTGCCAAGGGAAGTCCGGCTACAAAGGCCACAAACAGCCCCCCCGTAATCACCACGCTCTTGCGCAACAGGGGCGGGTAGAGCCGCAGCGGCAGCCAAGGCACCTGGGCAAAGGGTTTCAACGAGCGCACCTCAGGGTAGTACAACCACAGCAACCCCACTTCCAGCAGCAGCCCTACCACGGCAATGGGGGTCATCTGGGCAGCAAACTCCAGATAGCCGATCCCAGAGAAGGAGCCGATCAGGATATTCTGCGGGTTGCCGCTCAGGGTGGCGACGGATCCCAGGTTGGTGGCTGCCGCCAAGCCCAGCAGATAGGGAATCGGGTTTAACCCCAGCACCGTTGTGACCTGCAAAGTCAGGGGAGTAAACACCAGCGCCAGCGTGTCGTTGAGCAGGAAAGCCGAGAGCAGCCCGCTGCCGAACACCAGCATGATCAACAGGCCAAAGGGGCTGCGGCTCACCCGAATCAAGCCCAGCAAAGCCAACTGAAAAGCCCCCCCATAGGACAAGCTGGCATTTACCACCATCATGCTCAGGAGAAACACAATCGTGGTCGGGTCAATGGCTTCCCAAGCCTGCCGTAGCGACAAGGTCCCCAAGCCAATCAACAGGGCGGATCCCACCAGGGCGATGGTGGCCCGGTTCATACGCAACCTAGGCAGGGATCCCAGTCCCAACCCGACATAGCTCAAACCCAACACCAACCAAGACAGCCCCTGCACCCCCCGATCCCTCCCGCACTTCTTTCAGGATCCCTGATGGGTTCAGCCAATGGCAAAGGCTGGAGTTGAAACAGGCCCAACATTCCCGATACTCAATAAGTCACAAATAAGTCACAAGAACCAATCATGGTCAGAAACCTTTCGGGATAGTCCAAAAGCTCCGCTGGATCAGCGCGTTTGCCTCGGCGAGCTGCAGACCGAGCAGAGGTGGCGAGAATATCCAAGGTCTGGCCATCGTTCGTAGGATAATGGGAGCCCGCAGACATTGAGTTACCCACCGTTCACTGAGGAGTTGTCCCCTTGGTCAAAGAACGCGTAGAGGTCATCGTCCCGGCCACCACCGCCAACTTGGGGCCAGGGTTCGACTGCATCGGTGCAGCCCTAGAGCTCTACAATCACTTCTATTTTCGCGAGATCCCTTCTGGCCTCAGCATCCACTACCGCGGCAGCGACCACATTAGCCAGAGCAAGGACAACCTGGTGTACCGGGCTTTTTGCCGCGCCTTTGAGCTGCTGAGTAAGCCTGTGCCGGGGGTAGAAATCGAAATTACCCTCAACGTGCCCCTGGCGCGGGGGTTGGGCAGTTCTGCCACCGCCATTGTCGGCGGCTTGCTGGGGGCCAATGCCATTGGGGCGCTTAACTTAGCTCCCGAAACCCTCCTACAACTGGCCATTGCCCTAGAAGGCCATCCAGACAATGTGGTGCCCGCCCTGCAGGGCAGTTGTCAGCTTTGTGTGCAGGGACAGCAGGGGCAATGGGTGTTTTGTCCCGTGGAGTGGCATGAGAGCATTGGCATCCTGGCCGTAGTGCCCAACTTTAAGCTTTCCACCCAAGCGGCCCGCGAGATCCTGCCCAAATCCGTCAGCTTGGCGGATGCGGTTTTTTCCAGCAGCCATCTGGGCCTGCTCATTCGCAGCTTGCAGTCGGGGCGGGTGGACTGGCTGAAGGTGGCTCTGCAGGATCGGCTGCACCAGCCGGCGCGTATGGAGCTGATCACTGGGTTCAAAACGGTTCAAGCTGCAGCCATGGCTGCCGGAGCCTATGGGGTGGTGATCAGCGGAGCCGGCCCCACTCTTCTGGCCCTCTGTGCTCCCGAGAATCGGGAACGGGTGGGATCCGCGATGGTCAGCGCTTGGGCGCAGTTGGATATTGAAGCGGAGGCCAAACTGCTCAACCTGGACCGGCAGGGAGGACGGGTGGTGATCCACTCCCAGCCGTCTGGATAGGAAACTCCCTCTCCAGTCGGGGAGCTACCCTGCTGCCGGGAAGCCATCTTGCAGCAGCAACACCAAAGGCGGAAGAAATAGCCAAGCCGCCACCATCAAGGACGCCACTGCCGCCATCAACACCGCTGCCGCCGCGCAATCTTTGGCGATCTCGGCCAGGAGATGGTACTTGCTGCCCAGGGTGAGATCCACCACTGCTTCCAGAGCGGTATTCACCAGCTCCAGCGCCATCACCAAACCGCTGGTTAGGCTAATCACGGCCATTTCCAGGGCGCTCAGCTGCAGGCCCAGCCCAAGGCCAAAGGCCATCACCGCCATCACCATGTGAATGCGCAAGTTGCGCTGGGTGCGGATGGCATAGACCAAGCCCTTGCCCGCGTAGTAAAAACTTTTGCCCAGGTTGTCAGCCACTTGCCAAGAGGGGGGGCGTCGCCAGGGATCCCTTCCCAAAGGCTCGGCACTGGCTGCCCGATCCGCCTCAGATGGCTGCGCTGGGTCTCTGGAATGGACGCGCCGCCGGAACACCGCCAGGCGAGAACGCTCCGGCAACCGACTAGGGCTGTTGGCCATGGGCCACCTCCCCATCCAGTTGGATGGCGGCAAGCAACTGTCGCTGTTGCTGCAACATGCGCTGTAGGGACAGTTCATCCGGGTGATCCCACCCCAGCAGATGGAGCAACCCGTGGCTGGCCAACCAGGCCAACTCTTGCGAAAGACGATGCCCCTGCGCCTTGGCTTGTGCGCGGGCGGTGGGCACCGAAATCACAATATCCCCCAGCAGGCGTACCCCCGTTATGTCTTGGATCCCAAAGGGGGCAAGCATCTCCTGTGCGGCGAAGGCCAGCACGTCGGTAGGCTCGTCGAGGTGGCGAAACTCGCGGTTGAGCTGGCGGATGTGCTCATCGGAAGTGAGGCAAAGGCTGAGCTCGCATGGCTCCTGGACTCCCAGCTCTTTCAGCCAGATCTCAAACCAATGACGCCAAGTGGCTTCTTCAACCGGGCTGGGGATGTTGAATTGCAGATAGAGATCTAGAGATCCATCCATGCGGGCCTCACTCACACCACGCCCCCTATTCTACTAGTTTGCCCGGATTGGGCCAGGTTTTGTTTCTCTGCTCCGCAAGCTGCTGCAGCACCTGTCGCAGTCGATTCTCCAACAGATGGCAGCCTGAGTCCAAATCCTCTGTCGGGAACAGATCCCCGGCAATGCCCACTGCCCAGGCCCCTGCTTGCAGGTATTCCGCTGCCTTGGCCAAGGTGACTCCCCCGGTGGGGATCAACGGCAGGGATCCCAGCACCGATTGTAGATGGCGCAGGTAGCGGGATCCCCCCATGCTCTCCACCGGAAACACCTTTACTGCCGTTGCCCCCGCCTGCCACGCCCTCCAGATCTCGCCGGGGGTGAGGGCACCGGGCACGATGGGCAGCCCCACCTCCCGACCCCAGCGGATAACTTGCTCATCGGTGAAGGGGCAAACGCAAAACTGGGCTCCTGCCTGCCAAGCCTGCTCCGCCACCTGCCGATCGAGAACAGTGCCCACCCCTATCCAACACTGCGGGTGGTCTTGCCGCAGTTGGGCAATCAACTCCAGGTATTGGGGAACTTGCGTGGTGATTTCAATGTGGCGGATCCCGGCCCGGATGGCCAGCATGGATCCCTCTAGGGCCTGGGCTGGGCTGGCACAGAGGCGGATCACCGCGATCAGCGGCTGCTGCCACAGATGGAGTAACCAGGGGTGCTGTGACCCTTTTCTGAAACTGCACTCAGCATCCTCGAATGCCATCTGTAGGAAAATACCCGCTCAGTGTTTTGCAGTTGCTTGGGTTTAGCTTAAGTTTAATTGCAATCCAAAAACGAAAAAGTCAGCCTGCCAATGAAATAATGACAAACCATAAAGCCTAAACGTCTTTTCTTTCAAGGGAAAGCCTAGCAGATGACTCAGGAACAAGCAAAGCCGGTGTTTTATAGGGGCAACTGTTTGCGCGTTCGTGGCCTTTGCCGGAGTGTTTGCTTTTCCCAGCTTTTCACGGCGTTGCTGGTTCCTGCTCTGGCCTTGTTGTCTCCCTAACCGGTGCTGAACTCAGCAGAGAAGAGGAGGAAGATTCCTCAAACCAAAGGTGCCGCAAGGTATCCCGTCTGTATGAGGCAACTTTTTGGTTGGCCTTCTAAGCGTGAGGTTTGCCAGCAGGTGAGCGGCCAGTTTATCGTCATTTCCTAGTTTTTCTAGTTTTTCTAGTCCGTTGAGGTTGCTGCCGCTTGAGTTGCATGCCGTCAGGCCTGTGGGATCCGGAGGTGGAGTCGCTACTGTCTGGCTCTTCTGTTGCTGTTCGGAGTAGCCCTAAATAGCCAGCTCAGGCCCGATTCAGATCCGTGGGGATCTTTGTATCCTTAGGGTCGATGGGTCAGTCGCAGAGGGTGTGAGGAGTGACGAGTCTCAGTCGTGGGGCACACAGGCTAAAAGGGTGGATAGCGCTCGGATTGCTCACCCTCTTGCTGTTGGGGGGACTGGGGGGGGTTGCCCCGTCTCAGGCGCAGAATGTCAACCAATTGCAACAGCGGCAGCAGCAGATCCAGCAACAAATCCAGAGCACTCAGCGCCGCTTGGGAGAACTGCGCCAAGCAGAAGAAGAAGCCCGCCGCCGCATGGGATCCCTGCAGCAAAACATTCGACAGACCGAATCCAGCCTTCGCGACAATCAGTATCGTCTGGAACAAGCCCAGAAAGCCCTGGAGCAAGCTCAAAAGGAGCTACAGGAGCTGGAAGACCGCCTGAGACGGCAGCAACAGGGCACGGCTGCCCGTTTGCGCTACATGCAGCGACAGGGGGCCGAACATTGGTGGGCTTTGCTGCTCACCAGCCGTGACTTGAACGAGTTTTTCGACCGCCGCCACCAACTGCAACTGTTGATCGAGGCGGATCGGCAGTTGATCCAAGAGCTGCAAGCAATGGCCAAGGAGGTGGATCAACAGCGCATTGCCCTGGAGATGCAGCGCAACGAGATCTCTTTGATTTTGCAGGAGCTGGCCGCCCAGAAGAATCAACTGCAGCAGCAGGCTGCCGCCCAAGAGCAACTGTTGAGCCGCTTGGCCAACGAACGCGCGGCCTATGAAGCAGCCCAACGGCGGCTGGAAGCCGATTCCCAACAGTTGACTCTCCTCATCCAGCAACTGATCGCCCAGCAGGCCCAACAGCAGGGGGGCAGGGATCCCGTTCAAGGGACGGGCCGATTCATCGCTCCGGTGCGCGGGCCGATCACCAGTGGCTTTGGCTGGCGGGTTCACCCCATCTACCGCAGTCGCCGCTTTCATGCGGGGATCGATTTTGGTGTGCCCACCGGCACTGCGGTGAGAGCCTCCGACCGGGGCACCGTCATCTACGCCGGCTGGTACGGCGGCTATGGCTACACGGTGATTGTGAATCACGGCGGCGGCATCACCACCCTGTACGCCCACAACAGCCGCGTTGCCGTTGGGGTAGGCCAGCAGGTACAGCGGGGGCAAGCAATTGCTGCTTCCGGCTCCACCGGCCTCTCCACCGGACCCCATGTTCACTTTGAAGTGCGCGTCAACGGCCAACCGGTCGATCCCCGCCGCTACCTCTGAAGCAAAGCCTCCGCCGCCACCGGCCTCAGGGATCCCGCCTGCAATGTCCACCGCACATCGGCAATGGAGGACAGCTCCTCCGGGTCGTGGGAAACCACCAACACCGTCCAGGTGGACTTTAGCCGAGCCAACAGCTCGATCAACTGCCGTCGCACCGACCAATCCAATCCTGCCGTCGGCTCATCCAGCAACAGCAAAAACGGGCCACGGATCAACTGGACGGCCAGGGCCAAGCGCCGCTGTTGCCCGCCGCTGAGGCGGTTTGGGGAGGTATGTAGAGGGATCCCTTCCAATCCCACCTGTCTGAGGGCGTTTTCGATCTCTTTTCTCTGTAGCTCTGGATAACCAAAGCGCATTTCCTCCAGCACCGTCAAGCCGCAAAAGTGGCGCTCTGGAAACTGAAACACCAACCCCGCCATGCTGCGCAAGCGGTTGGGGGAAAGTTCTGCCCCTCCCCAGGTAATCCGTCCTTGGGTGGGCCGCGCCAAGCCAGCCAAAATCTCCAGCAGGGTGCTCTTGCCCGCCCCACTTTTGCCCACGATCAGCCCCAACTGGTTCAGGCCCAACTCAAAGGAAAGATCGTTGAGAATGGGCTGGGAAACGCCTGCCGGATGGTAGGAAAGATGCTGAACTTGCAACATGGGGGGCAAAAGAGGGGGATGCTGTCGTTATTTTGGCACCGGAAGATCCCCGCGCGACAGCTATGGCCCTTCTTCAGCGGGAAGGTCGAAGCTTGGGAAACACCTCTATCCGGAGGAGCAGATTAAGCTAGCCTGAAGGTAGGGTAAATTATCGCTCTGGTTATCCTGATGGCGCAGCCTTCTTCTGCAGATTCTCCTTCGGTTGGGGCGGGATCCCCCCCCCAGCTGAGTTACACCCGCCTGGCCATGCGCAACATGGTGCGCAAAGGCAAGACTTCCCTGCTTCACTTCACCCTGACAGCGGTGGGGTTGGTGGCCCTGCTGGTGGGGCTGGCCTACCTGTTTCACTAAGTTTTCACTGAGTTCCGCGAGAGTGTCCTGGCTATACCCTCTTGCAGTTGTTCCTAGGGCGGGAAAGCCACACCCTGAAAGGTCTTTCTTGTTACACTCCATGTCGCTTCTTAAGCTTTTCCCAAGATTAGGTGTTAGGAAGGAACAAGCAGCAATGGCTCCTACGGTTGGACCTACGGTCCGCTTCCGCGAACGAGCGCACGGCAATCCCGGCTGCTGAAACGCCAACCTTTGGCTTTAATGCTACGCATCGCTAACGCGACTGGACTTTGGCCTATGCAGACTTCGCCAGACCTCACCTCCGCTCGTTCTGTCATTCGCCTGCTGTTGTTTGCCAAGAGTCGAGCTGTCGTTGCCGAACTTGAGGAACATCTGCGCCAGCACATCCAGGGGTTGCCCGGCCAATACCCTGCCCAACTGGAAGTGGTGCCGCTGGAGGAGCACCCCTACCTGGCGGAGCATTACAAGCTGGTGGTGACCCCGGCTCTGGTCAAGGCTGAACCCTTGCCTGCTCAGGTTTTGGCAGGCGAAGACTTGGCGACGCAGTTGGAAGTGTGGTGGCCCCGTTGGCAAGGCCAGGCGGCTTTGGCCTCCGGCCGAGTAACGCGAATGGCTTCCCATGGACCTACGGTCCGCTTCCGCGAACAAGAGGGGGCAGGACGGGATCCCGCCTCCCCTCCGACCACCGAGGCGCTGTTGCAAATGTCGGAAGAGGTGTTTTTGCTGCGGCAGGAGCGGGCCCAATTGCGGGAGCAGTTGGACTTCAAAGATCGCGTTCTGGCCATGCTGGTGCATGATTTGCGCAGTCCCCTGACGGCCACGGCTCTGGCGGTCGAAACCCTGCAGCAGGGGCGGGAGGGATCCCTGGACAAAGCGCTGGAACGGCAGTTGTTCGACCATGCCCGCCAGCAACTGCGCAAGATGGACAGCATGATCACCGATATCCTGGAGTCGGCCCGTGGCGCTGCCTCGGAGCTGAGGATTCGAGCCGTAGAAACCCAGTTGCCCGGCTTGTGTCAGGCGGTGATCGAGGAGCTATGGCCGCGCATTCAAGGCAAGCGGCTGCAGTTTCAAGCGGATATTCCCGTGGATCTGCCCTCTGTTCACGTGGATCCCGACAAGATCCGCCAAGTTCTGTTCAACCTGCTGGACAACGCCATCAAGTACACCCCCGCCGGGGGATCCATCCGCCTCGATGTCCTCCATCGCACCAGCCAAAAGGTGCAGGTGACCGTCAGCGATACTGGCCCTGGGATCCCGGAAGCCGACCAAGAGAGCATCTTCTCCGATTCTGTCCGTCTGTCTCGGGATCAACAGCAGGAGGGCTATGGCATCGGCCTTTCCCTCTGCCGACGGATCGTGCGCGCTCACTACGGCCAGATTTGGGTGGAGTCTTCCTTGGGCAAAGGCAGCAGCTTTCATTTCACTTTGCCCGTGTATCGGCTCTGCAAGGGCTAGCCGGGAGCTGGCTCCCCATGGGTGTAAACTACCCGACCCTGACTACTTCGCAGTACAGGGCGGGCTTAAGGCCTCCGGCCCGCTGGCGCGAACGGTAGCCCTGCAGTTGGCAAGCCAACCACGGACCTCTAGGCTGGTTTACGGCAGCCCCAAGTTTAGCAATCATGTTGGCTCCATTCCAGTCCGCATCCCCTTCCCATCCACAGTGCCCACACTTAAACTGCTTCCCATTGCGGTAGGATTGCGCAGGGTCGGGATGGATATGCAAACACCGGTGGCAGGTCTGCGACGTGTAGGCAGGCGGAACCAGCACCACAGGTACTCCGGCGATGGCAGCCTT